>JAAYYM010000617.1 GCA_012515365.1 Clostridia bacterium | reverse complement strand
TGGCTGCTCCGACGATAAGCCAAAACCCAGAAAGGTAATTGCTGCTTCATGAAGGATCGCATGCGGAAATAACAAAACAAATCCAATAAAAAGCTGAGGTAAAAGATGTGGCAGTATATGATGTCTTGCAATCCACAAACGTGATTTACCTAGCTGCTCTGAAAGTGCAATATACTTCGTTGTCTTCACCTGTAGCATCTCAGCTCGTAACAATCGCGTTAAGCTTGGCCAATGAGTCAAGGCAAGCCCGATAACAACACCTTGAAAGCCTCCACCCATCGAAAAAGAGATCAAAAGCAACAGAACAAGGTGAGGTACGCTTAAGAACAAATCAATTAGCCAGGTAACCATTTGGTCAATCATCCGATTCGATGATGCCAATAGACTCAATATGAGCGCAATCAATGCACTTACAAATGCGGCAAGCACGCCAACACCAAAACTTAGTGATAGTCCTTTTAGGGTTCGAACTAACATATCCCTACCTAACCAATCTGTACCAAATAAATGAGCAAGTGAAGGAGCTTTATTTATTGCTTGTGGGTTGATTCTTAATTTCTCATCACCAATTAATAGACCGGACAAAACAAGTCCAAACAACAAAAGTGATGAAATGATAATGACGAGAAAGGTCTGCTGCCTTAACGTTATTCTTCTAGTTTGGCTGTCCACTACAAACCACCTCTTCGAATGCGAGGGTCAACCGCTTTATATAGAATATCCGCTACTAAATTACCAATAAATACAAAAACCGTACTACATAAAACAATTCCGAGTAGTAACGGGATATCAGTACCAAGTCCTGCCTGAACGACAGCCTGTCCAAGACCCGGATAAGAGAATACTTGTTCAGCTAAAACGGCTCCGCCAAATAATTCACCGAATGAGGCAAAGTGAACAGAGATTGCGGGAAGGGAGATATTGCGCAGACCATGATTCCAAAGCAATTTGAATCCACGTTCCCCTTTCGCTCGCGCAAAGCGAACATACTCACTATTCAATACGTCAATAAGCTTTTGTCTCGTATGCAGCGCAACACTTGGCACACCAACAATACTTAAGGTAATGACAGGCAATACAAGATGGCGTAGGCGATCAAAAACCGTAACTTCCTCTGCTAAAACTCCCACTGGTGCACTGAGACCGATCGGCAACCAGCCAAGCCACACAGAAAACAACATTAACAATACTAAGCCTAACCAAAATGCAGGGGTAGACGCAAGCGTGAAACAATAGCCTTTAATTAGCTTATCAATCCACGTCCCCTCTTTCATTCCAGCAATAACTCCGAGCATAAAACCAAAAACCCCCGAGAGTATCCAGGCCATGCTCATCAATGCTAGTGAAGCAGCAAACCGTTCGGCAATCACTGTAGCAACGGAGCTTCGGTAAATAAGTGAGGTACCCATATCACCATGTAGCAGGTTCCGTGCCCAATTAAGGTACTGCTGAACCGGCGGCTCATGCAGTCCCCAATATTCCGCAATGTTTTCACGTTGCTCCAAGCTGACCCTTGTCATATCAGCTCCGATATAAGACTGAACAGGGTCAATAGGTGAATTACTGACGAGCACAAACGATAGGATACTCACCGCAAACAGTAAGACTGCAAGTTTAATACTTTTGCCAATGAAGAAGAAAAATGCTCTTTTAAACCATAACATCGCTCCTGCTTTCTATTCCTGTTCTTTCCAATGCCAATGCTCGATAAAGTCTGTTACTGGCCACCCATGTCCGTGTGGCTGTATCTTTTGCTTACCGATCTCTAGGTCTTCATTAATGAGGTAAAAATGTTTAATATTTACTAGCCACGCCCATGGGGCATCGCCTTGTGCAGAGAATCCTGTTTTCCCGTCCCACTGTGCCAATTTCCAATACTCATATGACTCTTGTTGGGAGTGGGAATTTAACGCCTGTGCTATATAGTTATCTACAACAGGATTTTCGTAGTAATTTGCATTATAAAGACCGCTACCTTGCGTTTCACTACTATGAAGATAGTACATTTCTAGTGGTGTATAACTTCCCCACCCCATCATGACCGGATT
>JAAYYM010000071.1 GCA_012515365.1 Clostridia bacterium | reverse complement strand
TACGTACCACCCTCCACATCAACTCTCAACGGTCTAGCCATGCCGGGAATAGAACCAGAATCAGCCCGCATCGTCAATGTTGAATGTTAAGACGTGACCCCGCGCCTGTTGCTCTGTTGCAGCGCAAATATAATTTTGCATAAAACCGCTCTTCAGCGGAAACCCTACCCCCATGCCCGAAACTTTTTTAAAAAAATCACTTGCACTGAGCCTGGTACTCTGACCCCTTTACTGCTTTTCGGGCGGGACAAGATGCTCCAATATTTTAGGATGATCTCGTCCATACTCTCTTAAAAGTACATCCATCTCTTCTTTTGACAGGTCATACCTAACACTTTCTTTATCTCTATAAGAAGCGATGTCTCCACCAGAACTCCTATGTATTGTACATATATCAACCCGAACTTCTTCAGACATACCTCTGATACTCTTAGTTGTTATATTTTTAGATATGAATTCATTTCTAATTATATTGACGTATTCCACAAATTCTACTAACTTATCCTTTGACTTATACGATCCTCTTAGATGCTCAATTCTCAAATAAGTTATAGCATCCCGATCTACACAGAAAGTCCACCAAACCACAGGATCATCTTGGCCAGATTCGTCCTCCCATGAAACTATATTTACCTTTCTTGTGTTATCTTCTAAAGCATATAATTTAAGTGTCGTCATGTCATCGCTCCAACCATCAGGAACAATTTTTCTTCTTGAACCTTCAAATAATTTCTCTTTCTGTTCTGATAGCTGAAGGCATTGAACGATCATTTGCGCAATCATTAACGAAATCTCGCCCTCATTTTCATTACATTTCCGATGAAAATCCGCATTCCAGACCCCGTTTGTTTCCGATATCTTGAACGTCTTCACATATGAAAGACTGGGCTCATTTTTGTATTCTGGTATATCTACAACCCTCTTTTCCTGCTCTCCTAACCGAAAGTCATAGAACTCCGAACCTGAAACATAGCTAACATGTTGTACATTTCCTGTCAAAGCTGTAGAAACATACCAGTCATTTCCATTCATATAATGCGTTTCATACGCCCAATCATTTTCTTCAACTATGATTTTCTCCGACCATTGCTGTGTCTCTCCATTTTGGCCTCTTGAAATTGACAAACACACGAACACAACACTATACAACAATGCAAACTTATTAAAACAATAGCTATAAAATAATTCCGAACAAATACTCTTTTTTTTCATATTATTCCTTTCTCCGTCTACTCCATCGGCTGCTGAATAATCTCAAAATCACCCACAGGCGTAAATTTGAGATCTTTAAGCTCATATGAGACATTCAATACATCTGATATATTTTTTCTCTCATAATATTCTGAAGGCCGGTCGCCGCTTGGATATGGCTGATACTGATACTCCCAAACAGATTTATCATCTACCTCCGCAACAACACCCAAATAAACATCAACCTCACAAATCGTGGAACTGACTTCATATATAAATGTACCTGATTGTTGTGTATAACTTTCACTTTTCGCAAATCCCCTTTCGGTTGGGCCGGCGGAAAATGTGAGGTTAATGTCCTCCGAAGTAAACGATGCGTTCAACAAATCTCCACCAATTTTATCTCCATTATTTGGGTTTGTTATTCTAATTGACGCGTTTCCCAAAGCTCCTCCCTCCGATCTGCTCCCATTATCTCCAAAATTTTTGCTGATTGCCAGTATGTTTGGAATGAGAGTGTAGCTAACACCAACATCGACTCCGTGGTTATTCGCAGTTCCATCTTCCAACATCGTTGCGTCAAATTTTACGTCTACCTGTGAACTAAACTTTGCCTTCGCATAACCACTATGCATATTGGGAGGATTAGTGATCACCTTAATATTATGATTTATCCCATAAGTTGCTTTTTTAGAAACTGCATGATTTTTTGTACTCGTAGGGAAACTGCACCACTCAGGTGAGCCATAAGCATCAGTACTTACTTTGCTGGTTCCATTAAATGTTGCACCACCTGTCGTGCCCCCCGGGATGGTGTCAGCTGAATCAAATTGTTTTTCAAATTCAAATTTAAATACTTTTTCCACTACATCATCCCAACACCAAGGTACAGGATTAGATCCAGGAGTCATGTTATGCAACAAAACTATATTATATGTTCCTATAGAACTTCCAGCAACAGCCCAGAATTCATCACCGTCTTTCACTGCATCAGGATTAAATCCACTTGTTATACCTTCTATTGTCAGAGAAGCCCCATTATTGGGAGCAGTCGAATAGACTTTTGCTGTTGTTCCGTCAGGCTTAACTGAAGCTCTTAACTTTATCTTCTTATATTCATCCTGAGCATTATTGCACATACGCCGAGCGTCATCCAGATTAGGCAAAGGTGAATGATCCTCCGCTATATTTTCCAGTTCGACGTTAACAACTGTCAGCTTAATATAGTCATCAAGATTTACAGTTCCGCACTTCATATTAAGCCTGAGCTCAATATCCCGCACTCCTGAACTCGCTGAAACGCCTTTAACATAATATGTACCGGTCGACAATGGCTGACCCAGCTCGATTTGCGCGCCTAGTTGTGACTCTACCGTGATCTTATCACCCCCAGACACTGCTGAGAGCACCAACTTTTGAAGTCCAAGACTCCCTTGAGAAGCAATCCTTATCTCCACACGATCCCCGAGGGGAACGACACCTCCGGCTGACGTTTCAAGAGAATCATCATCATTGTCTATTATCCCGTCGTAATCCGAATCCACATCCAAGTCCACAGTAGGATTAACGACTGTCAGCGTAATAACGTCATCAAGATTTACAGTTCCGTACGTGTTACGAAGCCTGAGCACAATATCCTGCGGTAATGAACTGGTTGAATTTCCTTGAACATAAAATGTGTATGTTGTACCGACCTGCAATTGCTGACCCAGCTGGATTTGCGTGCCACCCGATGATGCTGACCATACACTGATCTTTTCACCCCCATAAACTGCTGAGAGCGTCACCGTTCCAAGATTCCCTTGAGTAGTAATCCTTATCGGCTTACGCCCCCCGAGGGGGACGACACCTCCGGCTGACATTTCAAGAGACTCATCAGTACCGTTTATTGACCCGTCGTAATTTGAATCCACATCCAAATCGAGAGTTACAGCAGTTACGGTTGTAGCAGCAGTACTCAAGACGTTCCAATTGTAATCTCTAAGCGT
>JAAYYM010000616.1 GCA_012515365.1 Clostridia bacterium | reverse complement strand
TCGTCCTGTCATCAAAGTCTGTCCGAGACCAATGCATGCAGTCATGACTTCGCCGGACATTAATGCTCTCCATGCAAATGACCAGCCTTGCTTTAGAGCAGATATGATTTCCGGGATACTGGCCGGTACAATGACTTTCCAATAAATCTGCCATTTTTTAGCTCCCATGGTCAGTGCTGCTTTTTTGTAAATCGGAGGGATATTGCGAATGGCATTGTTCACCGCAATCGCCATACTGAATGCTGAACCCATGACTACCACGAAGATAATTGCCTTTGGCGTCAGTCCAAACCACAAAATGGAAAATGGCACCCAGCAGATACTTGGAAGCGCCTGTATTCCCATGATAAGTGGGCGCATATTCCGATTCAGATAATCAAAATGATTCATTAAGAATCCCAGCAGACCGCCCAAACCCATTGCAATTAAATATCCGATAATACCTCGAAGTATACTCTGTCCGGTTGCCCGCAGCAATACCCCATTCTTCATCAGGTCAATAAAACCATGGTATACTCCCACCGGTGATGGCACTGCATAGGCTTTCCATATACCAAAAACGTTGACTCCAAGTATGTAAGCAGTCTGCCAGATAAAAATAACCACTGCTAAAAAAAATAGTTGTTCTCCAACTACTCTGACTTTTTTATGTCGATTCCATTTAAGCTTTTTATTTTTTTTCGATTCCTCTGTCATCCTGTTCCGCTCCTTCACTTTCTATTGCCTCAAGAATCTGTTGTTTGTAACTAATAAAAGCCTCATCATCTTCACGTCTCGGTCTCTCCAATTCTATGGGAATTATTTCACGGACAGTCTTCTCTTTCTCTGACATTATTGCTACCCTTGTTCCCAGATAAACTGCTTCTTCAACACTATGGGTAATAAAAAATACCGTCTTTTTTGTCTCCATCCACATACTCTGCAACTCTTCTCTCAATCGACCGGAGGTTTTCTTATCCAATGCGGAAAATGGTTCATCCATGAGAATCATTTCGAAATCTAAAGTAAATGCTCTGGCAAGAGCCACCCGCTGGCGCATTCCGCCAGACAACTGATGAATCGCATAATCTTTATATTCCTCCATCTGCATCATCCGAAGATACTTTAATGCTCTTTCTTCCTGCTCTTCTTTTGACACTCCGGCAATTTCCATGCCAAACTTAACATTACCCATTACATTGAGCCATGGGTACAATGCATTTTCCTGAAACATAACTGCCCGATCTGCTCCCGGTCCATCAATCTTTTTCCCATTGAGCGTAATCTCTCCTGAGGTAAGACGTTCTAATCCTGCAATCAGGTTAAGAAGAGTACTCTTTCCACATCCGCTTCGTCCAACCACACATAGAAATTCTCCCGATTCCATCTCAAAATTGATGTTATTGAGAATTGTAGTGTTTGTATCTTCAAAAGTTTTGCAGACATTTTTTAGTAATAATGCCATTTCTTCTCCTCTCACTTCACAAGTTCTTTGCTTGGTAATTCTTTAATAAATCCCTGTTCCTTTGATATGTCAGCAAATGTATGCAATGCACCTTCACTTACTTCAGTTGTAAAAGTAATCTTGGTAAACGCATTATTTAATATGGAGACGTCCAGTGATTTTCCGGTTGCTTCATTTATTTCTGCATTAATAATCTTGGCCGCTTCTTCTTTGTTGTGATTGATGTAATGTGTTGTCTCTTCATGTACTTTCAAAAATTCTTCTACCGCTTCCGGATGCTCTTTCATAAAATCATTTCTTACTACAACAACAGCTGAAGGATAATTTCCATCTAAAAACAGCTGGTTATAATTCAATACGATTTCAGCACCGTTTGCTTCCAGTATAGAACCCCATGGTTCCGGAACGATAGCTGCGTCAATATTCCCCTGATCCATCATATTTAAAACGTCCGCATTATCTGTTGCTGTAACCTTAACCGTTCCCCCATCTTCCACTGTTCTGAGACCATTTTCTTTCAGGAGATACAAGAGG
>JAAYYM010000615.1 GCA_012515365.1 Clostridia bacterium | reverse complement strand
CTATGTTTAAAAAAATATTTATAATACTTTTGACTTTATTAATGCTATCGTCATCAGTGACTATAGCATTTGCGGAGGATGCGATGAAAGAATATGATGCACGATATATCAGTGAGGATGTAAAGAGTCACATCAATCCTAAGATAACTGAAAAAATAGTAAAAGAATACAGGATCTTTTTTACATTTTCTTTTTGTGACTTTAATGGAATAGACGATATTATTAATGATGTGGAAACTAACGAAATTTATTATGTTCTATTTAATAGTAAAATTCAAACATATTATTATACTCAAAAAGACGAATTACTGAAAACCAAAACGGACTCCTCAATGGAGTATAAAGAATATATGATTTCAAAAATGTTAAATGAAAAAGATGTATTGAAAAATATATCATCTGATATTAACGTGAACAATGTATATTTATTTGAGGACTACTCCAGATTAGGCACAATTATCTATTATGAAACAGATAAGGGCGATTACGTGTACTATCCTTCATATTATGATATCAAGGGAAATAGAATTGAATATTTGGTTCCTGTAGAGAAATTTTCTGAATTAATGATCGCTGTAAAAAAAGAAAGAGACAGAGTGCCTTATTCAGCAGGCGGTGCCGAGGACATATCTTTGTTATATGATTTAACACCATATGTGATTGACACAACGCCGAAACCGTTAAATATGTTTTTTGTTTTTGGTCTTGCCTCAGCAGGGCTTGTGGTAGTAGGGCTGTTAGTAGTCGTTGCGTTAAAATTCGTTAAAAGAAAACGCAAAACAAAGCATGTTCAAGGTTAGATTCAAATATCTCAGCCCTCAGCAATCTTTTCCACATTTAATACGGCTGTGGAAAAGCTCATTTCGACAATAGAATAATTTAACTACAGCTAAAAACTTATCCCCCGTGAACGTATCATAGATATGTTCACGGGGGATTACTTACAAAGCGGTCAAAGCTCTGCAAACGGTTATATCTAACGGATACCACTTTTCCGAGCCGGATTCTGTCACTCAATCCCGCGATACTTATATGAATGAAAACAATACGGCTATTAGTTTCTTTGATGAGCGTGTGCGTCCTTGGCAGAACGGGAAAATTGAAAAGCACTGCACCACCGGCCGTATCTACAAGGTATATCAAGGTTGGTATCGAGAAAACAATAACGGGTTTGCTAAGTTATCAAAGCAATTTCGTGAGACTCTTGCCTCATACCTTGAGGCGGATTATTCCGATATTACCACCCGGGGCTTTATGTCTGCCCGATATGCGACAAGCGATAAGGAGGAGCATACAATGATTACTTATACTGAAAGATTACCCTATACCGGCTCACCGGAGTATGACAAGTGTTTCTGGAACACTATGCGCGGCAAAGATGACCTTTATGCTGAACTATCCAAGGGCAGCAACACCGAAACAGGTACTTATGCACTTCCGAACACATCAAATAACAAGTATATGGCAGCCCTTGAAAAAGAAAGTCTTTTCCGCCGTATTGGTACGGTAATTAAGGCGTACGGTAATGGTTACCGTGTTTTCGCTAAAGACACAAAGGATATTGCCCGGTGGGTACCTGAAGGAGAATCAATTCCCGTTTACGATGGTATAGGGGAT
>JAAYYM010000614.1 GCA_012515365.1 Clostridia bacterium | reverse complement strand
CTGATTGTAGTTGCTGCACTTTTTGTGAAACACAACTTCAGGATAGAACTGGAGTATTACTATTGGATCATGATGGTTTGTATATTCTTTGTACTGCGCCTCTTCCATGAAGCAGCCTGGGTACTGATTTTTGTCGGAATATTGTACTATTTGTTTATAATCGTTATAATGTATTTATGTCTAAAGAGAATGAGATCGAATGGAGAGGGAACAGCATGAGTGGAGCAGTAAAAAAAGGTAAGATCATGAAGCAGATATTAAAGTTTGGAGTCGTTGGAGGTCTGGCATTTCTGATTGATTTTATTGTATATTCACTTGTATTATATTTTGTAAATTGGGAAAATGACTATCTGATTGCCGGATTTATGGGCTTCTCCATATCTTTAATCTTTAATTATTTTGCCAGTATGGCATTTGTGTTTCAGAGAAAAGATAATGCGGATAAGCGGAAAGAGTTTCTTATTTTTATGATACTCAGCCTGATTGGGCTTGGGATCAATACTCTTGTTTTATGGGTATGTATGGATATTATTTATGCAAATGTTTCATGGTACTCTGATATGATTGAAATGCTTTATCAGGTTTTTCAAAAATTAGTAGCACTTGCAGGTGTACAAGAGCCGAGAGATCTGGCGTCACTGGTGGCTAAGGTGGTCGCTACTGCTATTGTAATGGTATATAACTTTATCAGTCGAAAAATGACTCTGGAAAAGAAGGATGATGAAAATGAAACTAAAAGTGTTTAATTTGCTTTTATCACTGATGATGGTTTTGTGTATAACCGGATGTCAAAATCAAAATGCCGGAAATATTACTCTGCCTGAAGAATCACCTCAGGTGGAAGAAACACAAGCTCAGGCGACCTCAGATGATCAGACAGAAGCACCAACAAGTAATATTACGGTTATTGAGGCAACGGATAAAGAGACTACTGTATCGGCCGGAGAAATCACATTATCTGCAAACGAGACTCCGACAGAGGATACACAGCCAGCAAAGAAACAATTAAAGACAGCAGATGGAAAACTGATCGTAGACCTTGTTATGTTTATGGGACAGAGTAATATGTCCGGATGCGGTGGCAATGCAGCACAAGCTCCAAGTGTTCAGCCAGAACATGGATTTGAATTTCGAGCGATCTCTGATCCGACCAGATTATATCCGATACAGGAACCTTTTGGCGTGAATGAAAATCAGGTAGGTGGAATCATAGAATATCCGGGTGGCAAGAAAGGATCCTTAGTATCTGCTTTTGCCAATGCTTATTATGAAGAGACAGGAGTTCCGATTGTAGCAGTATCTGCATCCGCAGGGGCGACAGCAAGTGAATACTGGACCAGAGATGCCATTGTCAATGATTTTGTAGAACGTCATGCGCGTGCCGTTGTATGGCTTGAAAATGATATGTATTCGATTCGTCATCAGTATGTTGTATGGCTTCAGGGAGAATCAGACGCAGATAAGGGTGTGACTCCGGAGCAGTATGTTGAAAATATGGATAATATCATTCGTCCATTATTCATTAAAGGTGTACAAAAGGTATTTATTATCCGCCCGGGAAGAACATTAGAAAATCTGCATTATTTTGATGATATTATCGCAGCTCAGACACAGATGTGTAAGCAGAGTACGTATTATGCACTTGGATCGACACTGCTCTCAGGCTTTGATGGCTCTTATATGGTAGATACCTGGCATTATAATCAAACTGCACTTAATTATCTTGGTAATGATGCAGGATGTAATGTTGGATATTATACAAACACGAATAAAGAACCTTGTATGTATGACTACAAGTATAATAATACATACATACCGGATGGTTATGATTATCCTTCAGATACGCAGCTAGAACCGATACAGATTACATCATATGTTGCGCACTAACCGATCGATGGAAGCAGGAGATAGCATTATGAAAGATAAAATTTTATTATTTATCCCGGCATATAACTGTCAGAAACAGATTATCCGCGTACTAGGACAGCTGGATCAAGAGGCAATGGCTTATCTGTCACAGGTCATAGTGGTTAATAATCGAAGTACAGATGAGACAGAGACAATGGTATCGAATTTTGTTGTGAACCATAAAGATATTCCTGTTACATTGCTCAGAAATAATGATAATTATGGCTTAGGCGGTTCACATAAGGTTGCGTTTGCGTATGCCATAGAGCATCAGTTTGATTATGTAATTGTCTTGCATGGAGATGATCAGGGTACGTTGTCTGATCTTCTGCCTGTACTCAAAAAGGGCATTCATAAGAAGTATGACTGTGTGCTGGGTGCCAGATTTATGGTTGGATCCAGATTAACGGGATACTCAAAGTTTCGTACCTTTGGCAATGTGATCTATGACTTTCTGTTTTCAGCGGTTGTGAGAAACAGAATATTTGACCTTGGTTCAGGACTGAATCTATATCGCACAGATATGCTTAAGGACGGCTTCTATCAGAAATTTCCTGATAATCTGATGTTCAACTACTGTATGATCCTAGCCAGCCGTTTCTATCATCATAAGCTGCGCTTTTATCCGATTTCATGGAGAGAAGATGATCAGGTATCCAACGTGAAAATGCTCAATCAAGCAATCACAGTCCTTAAAATGCTGGCACAGTTTGCGATAAACCCGGCCAGTATTAAACAGGATTACCGTACTAAGAAGATAGAGAAATATGAGGCAGAAGTAATTGCATGAAAATGGAATTGATCTGGATGGTACCACTTTTTCTAATTGGATTTGCAGTGGTTCATCTGACAAAGCTGATGAGGTTATACCTTATTTTGCTGGAGCAAAAACTGAATTTTAAACATTTTGTTCTGACGTACCTGAAAACAACCTTTGTTAATCTTTTGATACCTTTTAAGCTAGGCGAGTTATTCCGCGTGTATTGCTTTGCAAAAGAAACAAAGGAATTTCAGGTAGGTCTCTTTAGTGTTTTAGTTGATCGTTTTTTTGATACAGCCGCATTACTGATTATATTGATTCCGTTTGAACTGTTTCTTTCAGGAAATGTCACGTTTGTAACAGCTGCACTTACTGTTTTCTCGGCATTGGCAATTTTTATGTTTGCTATGTTTCCAGGCATTTATACGTATTTAAATCGATATTTGATCCAACAGAAAACATCGCATCGATCCATGCTTGTATTACGCGGACTCGAAATCACAAAAGTATGGTATGATTATGTACGTAATCTGATCATCGGAAGATATGCACTTGTTATTCTGCTGTCTTGCGTTGCATGGCTGGCAGAAATAGGAGTTTTGTTTTGTTTATCCGGTATCTGTGGCACTTCTTTTGGAATAGGTGCTTTTTCAGACTATATTGCTGCAATTTTTATGTCAGGTTCTAGCCGGCTGCTAAAGATTTATTCCATTGCCGGTATTTCTATCATTGGAATGGCGATGATTGTTGTATGGATCTGGTGCCATAGCTCGAAATCACTTCAAGGTGGGAGGAAACAATGAAAGATCTGATTATCGTATATGATGACAGTGTGAAACCAAATAAAGAAATCAGGACGATTACAGGTGGGAATTCTTTTGGAAATACGATTTTTAAAAGAATTTCTCTGAAACAGCGAATACAGGATATGTTATCAGAGCTTGCTGTGATCAGACATTTTATTTATTTGTCGGATGAAGTTAAGCTGCAAGAAGCATTTGTGTCCTTCGGACTTGAAGATATGAAATGTCCGGTGATCCATTTATTTGCTGATTTTGGTATCATTGATCGAAACGAAGTTAAGATATTGTTGGAAAAAGCATCCTATATTCATGAAACTTTTGTAGTGAAAACCGCAGATCAGGTGTCCATGATTATGTTTGAAAATGTGCAGTCCTATTTTGTGAAACTTAAATCTTTATCCGATGAAAAATATCATTCCCTGCGTGAACTGCCGGGACTTTCAAATGATCAGGTTATTTGTTCTGATGCTTTTTGGGATTTGTCTGTCAGCTCACATTTCAGACAGTTTATTACGAGTGGATTTGAAGCCCGTTATTTTAATCAGATTCAAGGTGATGATTATACAGTCACAAAAAGATCTGATAATCGAGATAAAATAAAACGGGAATACACATATTATCAGCTGCTTCCGGAAAACATGAAGTCATGGTTTGTGATCCCATATCAATATACAGAAGATGAAAAAGGTGCCTCTTATCAGATGGAACGTTATCATATGACGGATATCGCAATCCGTTATGTTCATGGAGCTGTTTCACTTGAGGAATTTGAGAGGATTTTGGATAAACTGTTCTATTTCCTTACAAATCGAAAGGAAAAGGAAGTAACCGCTGAGGTTTATCAGAAGGAAACAGATCACCTATATCTGAATAAATTATTTGAACGTATGGAATCCTTAAAGCAGATGGATGCATATGAGCGGATTAATCAATGGGTGTCTATGGGAACAGACTATCAGGGACTGGATGAAGTTGTTTCAAAGTACACATCCCTTTACCATTCTATTATGGAACAAAAAAGTTTTCGAAAGATATTAGTAGTAGGTCATGGAGATTTGTGCTTTTCTAATATTCTATATAGTGATGAGATCAGCCTGATGAAGCTGATTGATCCGCGAGGTGCATTGGCAGAAGAGGAGCTTTACATCAATCCTTATTATGATATGGCAAAGCTGTCCCATTCTATCTGCGGAAACTATGATTTCCTGAACAGCAGCCTGTTTGAAATCACTGTCGAGGAACATATGAAGCTGCGGCTTTCTTTGATCAATGCTCCATCGGTCGATCAATATAAACTGATCTTCAAAAAATATTTGAGTAAGAATGAAATCGACTATAAATTGATCAGATTATACGAAGCATCTCTATTTTTATCCATGCTTCCACTGCATATAGACAGAGAACGAAAGGTACTTGCATTTATTCTGAATGCAATACAGATATTAGAGGAGATTGAAGCCTTATGAGTTATGAAGGACTGAGTTTTATATTTGATATTGACGGAACCTTATGTCCGATCAAGAAAAAAGATGAGCGTTATGAAGATCTGGTGCCTTATGGAGAAATGATCGATAAGCTTCGGGAATATAGAGAACAAGGAGCCAAAATCATCCTGTTTACATCAAGGAACATGAACAGCTATCAGGGTAATATCGGATTAATCAATGCAAACACAGCCAAAATAGTTTTGGCATGGCTTGAAAAATGGGATATTCCATATGATGAGATCATATATGGAAAACCGTGGCCAGGCCATCAAGGCTTCTATGTAGATGACAGAACCATTCGTCCGGATGAATTTCTAAATAAAAGTGTGGAAGAATTAGATGAGTTATGCAGAAAGAGCAGGTGCGAACTGAAATGACAATAGTGATTACGATGGCAGGAATGGGAACACGTTTTAAAAATGCAGGCTTTCAGGTACCCAAATATATGATTGAGGTTCGTAACAAATCACTTTTCGAGTGGTCAATGGAAAGCCTTGCAGGCTTTAATGATGATGAAAATCTCTATATATTTGTTGTACGTAAGGCTGATCAGGCATCAGAATTTATAGAAAAAGCCTGTCATCAGATGGGAATCGATCAGATCAAAGTGATCGAAATAGAGAATATGACAGATGGCCAGGCAACGACCGCCATGCTTGCAGCACCATATTGGGATGCGGATTCTTCATTGATGATCTATAATATTGATACATATGTAGAGGCTGGTGAAATGAATGAAAATCAGCTGGTTGGAGATGGTTTTATTCCTTGCTTTAAGGCTATGGGAGATCATTGGAGCTTTGTTGAGACTGATGAAGACGGTCGTGCTGTACAGGTCAGAGAAAAGCAACGCATTTCTGACAATTGTACGATCGGAGCCTATTTCTTTAAAACCTGTCGACTTTATGAGGAATTGTATAACGAGTATTATCTGTCGGATCAGAATATGGAAAAGGGAGAGAAATATGTGGCACCTCTCTATAATCATATGATTGGTAAGGGACAGGAAGTGAGAATTTCTCTAGTGGATTATGAGAAGGTCCATGTTTTGGGTACGCCTGAAGAACTGAAGGTATTTGCAGATGAGTGTTGACAAGCGATTTAGTAAACAGAATATAGAGCGAGGCTTACATTATCTGAAAAGAAATGGATTCAAACAGGCTTTTTTTAAGGCAAAAGAGAGAATTGACCGAGATATTCAAGAGGAAAACTATGAGGAGTGGCTTCAAAATAATCTACCTACGCAGGCAGAGTTAGAACAGCAACGCATGCATGTTTTTCCACATAGATATAAAATCAGCATTCTTGTACCTGCTTATGAGACAAACCTGGTCTTTTTAAAGGAAATGATCCTGTCGGTCATGGGGCAAAGCTATGACAACTGGGAATTATGTATTGCAGATGGCAGTGAATCAGATCGGGTTAAAAATTGTGTCATGGATATGGTAGGAAAGTGTGCCGATTTATGCTGCAATTCTAAAATAAAGTATCAAAAACTGGATAAAAACTATGGTATTTCAGTAAATTCCAATAAAGCACTTGAAATGTCTACCGGCGATTATGTAGGTTTGCTGGATCATGATGATCTGCTGACAAAGGATGCATTATATGAGATTGTGAAAGCTTTACAGGATGGAGTACAGATTGTAAATGGTATCAGGGAAAACAAAATACTGGCGCTATATTCTGATGAGGATAAGATCAATCAGGATGGATCCGAGTATTTTGACTATCACAGAAAACCGGATTTTAATCCGGATCTGTTGAGAACCAATAATTATATCTGCCATTTTTTTGTCGTAGAACGGAATATAGCCGTAAAGGTTGGTGGATTTCGAACAGAGTATAATGGAGCACAGGATCATGACTTTATTTTCAGGTGTATCGAGAGTGCCTCTAAGAGTCAGATCATTCATATAAATAAAGTGCTGTATCACTGGCGGGCACATGAGCTTTCTACGGCAGATAATCCAGAAAGCAAATTATACGCATATGAGGCCGGAAAGCATGCGATTGAAGCACATCTAGAACGAATGGGACTGGAGGGAGAAGTCATATATACTCCTCATCTAGGTTTCTTTCGCGTGAAATATAAACAGGCTGAAGGCAGAGTTATGACGATTACCAAAAAGATGTGGGATGCCATGAATAGTGCTGACATTGCACTGTTGAGTGAAGAATACATTATGATTTTAAACTCAAATCTAAGACCACTTACGCCAAACTGGCAGGCAGAATTATTAAGCCATCTGGTCAGAAGTGAAGTGGGTGCGGTAGGTGGAAAATTGTATACGCGTAAGAATACGATTGAGAGTGCCGGATATAGTAAAAATGAGGATGGTAAACTAATTCCGAATTTTAGAGGGATGAATCGGTATTATTCAGGCTATATGCATCGGGCATGCCTCCAGCAGGAGGTTGACGGACTTTCACTTGACTGTATGATGATAAAGAAAAGTGCCTTGAATCTGACGAATGAAAAACCAGGCATGCTGAAAGAGTATATTGCTGTATTTGATCCATATGTTGAATTCAAAAGAAAATAGGGTAGGATAACGATATGTCAGAAAAACCAATCACAATTGTAATACCAAATTATAATGGAATGCCATTTATAGAAAAATGTCTGCAGTCTTTACAAAAACAGACCTTTAAAGAATTTAATATCGTTATCGTAGACAATGCATCTGATGATGGCAGCAGGGAATTTATTGAACAGAACTATCCGCAGATCAAGATGATTTGTCTGGATCAGAATTATGGTTTTTCACGAGCTGTCAATGAAGGTATTCGTATAACAGATACAGAATATATTATTTTGTTAAACAATGATACTGAGGCAGAGGAAGCTTTTGTGGAAAATTTGTATCGCACTATTTCAAAGGATTCGACGTTATTTTCCGTAGCTGCAAAAATGCTTCAGCTTAGTAAACCGGATAAAATTGATGGTGCCGGTGACTTATATTGTGCCTTGGGCTGGGCGTTTGCCTTAGGAAAAGGAAGAAACAAGAAGCATTATAACAAAGAGGCGTATGTATTTTCAGCGTGTGCAGGTGCAGCAATTTATCGCAGAAAAATATTTGAAGAAATCGGATATTTTGATGAATTTCATTTTGCATATCTGGAAGATGTGGATGTCGGTTATCGTGCAAAAATCATGGGGTATCGAAACAAATATACACCTAATGCGGTAGTTTATCATGTGGGAAGTGGCTTCAGTGGTTCAAGATATAATCCGTTCAAAATCCGTCTGGCTGCAAGAAACAGCTGGTATGTGATTTACAAGAATATGCCCTTTTTTCAGCTCCTCCTCAATCTGCCGTTTTTACTGCTCGGATTTGGGATAAAAGCGATTTTCTTTATTGCAAAGGGATATGGAAGAGAATATCTTTCAGGAATGAAGAGAGGCTATCTGATGTGTACACAGGGTAAGAAATATCCTTATTCCGGAAGATTATTTAAAAACTATTGTAAGATTCAGATGGAGCTCTGGCTCAACTTGTTTAGAAGAATTTTAGGATAATATGGTTGCCCTTTGGGACAATTTATTGTAAGATTAAGCGATGACAGATTCATCGTGAAGGGTGATAAGTTTGATTAAAGACAATCAGAGGATATTTAATCAATTACATGTCGTGATTGATGGTATTGTTACAATAATTGCATATATTCTGGCCTGGTACTTAAAGTT
>JAAYYM010000613.1 GCA_012515365.1 Clostridia bacterium | reverse complement strand
GCAGATTTTCATCATAGAGGAATACGATCTTAGGAAATAGTACAGGCTTTTTACAGGAAGCTTTTCCTTGGCCTTCTCGTCTTACGTTAAGCATCGAGATTGTAGCCAGTTTAGCAAAACGTTTGGTTCCTGTTCCTGCTGAAACCGTAATAAACGGATAATCACCACGGCTGCTTGCTACGGTATTAAATTTATATTCCCACCCCTGAAAACCTTGTCTGAATTCCTGCGTAACATCTTTATATGCCTGCTCTTTTGCTACTTCTTCGCTAATGCCTAAAGCCAAATATTTCTTTATATATTTCTGATAGGATTTTTCTGCATATGGTTCGAGGATTAAGTCTACACTTGGAACAGTAAATCCGCCATACTGCTGGCTTGCCGCAGACAATACAATATCACCTATGACATCAAATGCCACATCCAGTGATTTGGGCTCATTGTACCATAGATTTCCCATTTCAAATCCATTTGTCAACACATTTTCTACATCAAACAGACAGCAGTTCATCGTGTCTCTTCTAGCTGACATATCATGCACATAAATATAACCGTCACGGCATGCCTGTATTTCATCAGTCGTCATAAAGAATTTTTGATACAACTCTTTATTCAGCTGATTAAAGATCAAGCTTCTTTTTGTAGAGACCAAAGCACTGTCTGTGTTTGAATTTTCTTTATCTCCAATGTACATAATAGACTGGCTCTTTTTATATACATCATCCAGCATACGTACAAAATCCTGTTTATAATTTCTATAATCTCTGTAGCTTTTCGCAACAATCGGTTTTACTTCCTCCAAAGCACTCTCTACGATGTTATGCATGATCGGAATCGGTATTTCATCCTGTTCTAATTCATTGACACGTTCTACTACTTTTTTACAAATGTATTCTTTTTCATCATCGGTGAATTTCGTCAATGCACGATATGCAGATTTTCCAACTGCGTCGATCACTTTTTGAACATTGAATTCTTCTCTTGTTCCATCCTTTTTGATCATTTTTACACGTTTGGATGTCCTGTAAATCTTTGAATAATCCTTTTTCATTTCGTTTAACGTATCAGAATTCTGTTCCATTATATACACTCCTCTTTTTATAATCCGCGTCACGCTCACCATATGTTGTGTTTGTCTTGGTTCGTGTTTCCTATATGTTGTATTTAAAAATATAACAATTACCGTTCGTATTGTCAATGATCAATATAGACAAAAAAACAAGATAATTTTCTCCTGTATTTTTTTATACATGAAACAGACCTTCAATAAATTCACATGATATAATATCGTTAGATATTATATCAGCGCATGTACTTGTGCGCATAAACTATCATGTATGAAATACATGATATAATAAGGAGGCTGCATATGGCCGTTGGCGTTTATCAGGCGATAAAGAAGGATGGAAGCATTTATTATCGCGCTTCTGTCACATATAAAAGAAAACATTTAAGTCTTGGAAGCTTTTCTGATTCCGAAACAGCTTCCACTGCTTATCTGACTGCTGACAGACTTCTGCATTCTGAGCTTTCTATACATGATTATGAAGAAGACTGTGTTCTTTCATTTGATAAATGGGTTTGTCTTTGTAATTTTAGAGATCATCTGGTCTATATTAAGAATCCAATTTATTTGCATAAAAACTATTTTGATTATTATTTTACGAAAGACTATTTTCTTAAATTTGATATTGATGATTTGTTTTACTATTCCGAGCATAAGATTTTACGTCGTGGAAACCATCTTTTTGTTTCCGATTATGGGATGCAGTACAGCATTTCTTCTCGTTATGGAATACGTAGTTTTGCTGTGGAAGGACGTGATTATCGTTTTGTAAATGGAGATCAGACAGATTATCGATATGAAAATATAGAGATTATCAATCAATACCATGGCGTATCTGTACATCAGCGAAAAAATCAAATACTGTATCGAACTAAGATTCATATAAAAAGTACT
>JAAYYM010000612.1 GCA_012515365.1 Clostridia bacterium | reverse complement strand
TGCTTTTTCTCTTCGCCTCTTTGTTTCAAATGTTTCTTCTTTTCTTTTTGGCATTTTAAAACCTCCAAACTGTGTCGTTATTCTACATCAGCTTGGAGGTTTACACAATCTTTGAAACGGTCTCGCAATTTCTAATATTTCAAGTGGGAGAAACCAGCAGACGGGTTATGTACTTTAGTCTTCCAAAATATCCATATAATTTTCTTTTACATATTTCTTTATTTTTCTTGCTGCTGTAGATTGACTAATTTTTACTGCTTTGCTTACTTTAACCGAAGAACCGTATTTTCTATAAGCATCTTTGAAGAAAGCTTCTTCAAAGTTTTCAAACATAGTCTTATAATCTATATCTTCAAACTCCAATTTCGCCAAATCAATGAGATGCTCACTATCTATGTTATTTGCTGTGTCAATGAAGTTTTCCGGTAGCAATTTTTGGCTTATAATAGAGGATTCAGATATTAATACCATCCTATGTATGATATTCTCCAACTCCCTTATGTTCCCTGGCCATGGATACATAAGAAAAAGTTGTAAAACACCATATTCGAAGGTAAATTCCTTATTATATTGCTCCGAATAACTTTTTAAAATTTTTTTAGCCAAAGGTACTATATCTTCATATCTCTTATGTAGACTCGGTATTTCAAACAAAGCTGTACTCAATCTGTAAAACAAGTCTTCTCTGAAGCGTCCGGCTTTAACCTCCTCCTTTATATTCTTGTTTGTCGCTGCAATAATTCTACAATCGATTTCTTTATATTTGACTCCACCAACTTTTCTAACTCTCTTTTCCTGTAGAAATTCCAATAACTTGACTTGCGCTGATAAAGAAAGTTCGGAAATTTCGTCAAGGAACAAGGTCCCTTTATTCGCCATCTCAATAAGCCCTATCTTGCCATCATTTTGTGCACCTGTGAAAGCACCCTTTTCATAACCGTACAGTTCGGAATCGATAAGGGTTTCTGCGATTGTTCCGCAGTTAACTTCAATAAACTGTCCTATCTTTCCGCTCAAATTGTGAATTTTCCTAGCCAACAATGACTTACCGGTACCAGTATCCCCTAGCAACAGGATCGTTACATCATAGCTAGCTATCCTAGAAAGTTCATGTAATTTTTTTTCAAAGTCAATATTGTATGTAAAAAAATCCTCAATGGGCGGGTAATCAACGGTTGATCTGATATTTTCATATCGTGTCAGGAGATCATCATAAAGATGAATGGTATGCGTGTTTGATACGGTATCTCTTGTAAAGCTTGCAACCCATTTGATATTGCCGTTTTCATCAAAAATAGGGAATCCTTCTGCTACTATAGAATGGGATTTTTTTATACTGTGTGCAAAAATCATTTTCTTTTTTTCTTCGATAATTTTTACTGTAATCGATGGAAAGAAAACACGATCTTTTTCTAGTAGATAAATGGATTTTCCTACCAACTTTTTTTCTTCGCCACACATCATTTCGCAGAAAAAATCCTCTTCAGCTCTAAGAATGATTCCTTTCTCATCGGTTAGTATAATTCCCTGACAACCAAGTTGTTTTAACAAATACATTATCAGATCTTCATTCATTAATAGGTTCTCCTGCTAATAATAAAATAGTAAATCAAATTGATTATACCATACTTTTATCACATAATATAACTTCTATCTTTTTCTTTTTAAACCCAACAACTATTTTAAACAAACTTTTTTGGCATGGATATTGCTTTATATTTAAATATTATTGAAATTACATTCACATAAAAGGAGGATAAATGATGTTGGATATTATCATTGAGAACGGAACGGTTATCACAATGGCTAACGGCAAAGCCAATATAATGCCTAATGGTTCTGTTGGTATTAAGGGAAACCAAATCTTTTGTGTTGACGATTCTGCATTGATAAAAAAAGAACATTCGGCAAAACATATCGTTAATGCAACTGGAAAGTTTATTATGCCGGGATTCATAAATGTTCATTCTCACACTGCCGGTGGAATCGGGAAAGGGATTCTTTCCGGGTTAAAGTACTATTTGGAGCAAGGTTTGGCTGGATATTATGATACGCAAACCATAGAGTCAAATATTGCCAGTACCAAGATGCATGTACTTGAAGCGGTAAAACATGGCACGACAACATTCTGTGACAACAATACAAATATGTCGGATGTTTCCTTCGTATTGGATGAAATGGGTTTAAGAGCACGTGTTTCAGAAATGATTAGAGAAATGCCTTGGAATTACAAATCAAATTTAAACGAAGTTTACACCTTTGATAGGAAATATGCTAATGAAGGTATTAAAAACATGAATAAACTTATAGAAACCTATGGAACCGATCCTAGAGAAAGAATTAGTACAATGGTTGGATTCCAAGCTCTGGATTACGTTTCAGAGAAATTAGTAAAAGAACTGATTGGCATTGCCATCAAAAGAAATGCTATGATTCACACGCATATGGCACAATCAACTTTTGAAGTATTTCAATGCGAAAAACGTTACGGTATGAGACCCTTGGCAGTCTTTGAAAAGCTTGGTATTCTAAACAAAAATACTTTGGCTGCACACCTTGTATATAACAATCCCGAAGAAAATAAAATTGCAGCGAAAAGCGGATTGAATATGGCATTTTGTCCAAATGCATTTACCCGCGTAGGTGGCCTACCTCCTGTTGCACAATATCTAAATGAAGGTGGCTTTGTAGGGATTGGTTCAGATGAATTATCATACAACTGCGGAAATCCTTTTGTTGATTTGAGAAGCGGATTGATTCGTGGCAATATTAGTGCTCGATTTTCTACAGTACCTGCATTAACGATGCTTCAAGTATTTAAAATGGCTACAATCGATGCCGCCCACGCAATTGGATTAGGAGATCAGGTAGGCAGTTTGGAAGTGGGGAAAAAGGCCGATATCGTAATTTTTAATCCCCATGTTATTAACATGATGCCAGTTTTGATTGAGCCTCTTTCCAATGTGATACAGAATTTGGTTTTGGATGCAACAGGTGAAGAGGTGGAAACAGTTATTGTGGATGGGAAAATTATTGTTGATAATAAAACCTTGTTAACAATGGATGAAGAGAAAATATTGAAGGAAGTACAATCCGAGGGAGAAAAAGCCGCCAATGGAGCCTATAGATATTACAAAAGCTTAAACCACTCCGAAGTCCTTGAAATACAAAAGGACTATCATTGATTGATATATATGCATTTTATAAGACGAAAAAGAAAAGTGTGCTATATATTTATTCGACGGGGAAGTGCGGACAATATTTTGGACAATCTACGCAGTTAGACCAAGACTATGTCGATATTCAACTGGCTTCATATTCCCAAGCGAAAATTTGATTTGGCCTGACCCCCAAAAGGCGAACCAGTTTTTAAGTTAGAAAAGTGATAAAATGAACTAACTTAAAGGAGGATGATCATGAGCAGAAAAAAGTTCACAGTCGAACAGATCATAATACATCTCAGAGAAGTAGAAGTGATGTGTTCGCAAGGAAAGACGATCGGAGAAGCAGTAAGACAAATAGGGGTAACGGAACAGGCATACTATCGCTGGCGTAAACAATACGGAGGAGTCAGCATTTCTGATGCCAAAAGGCTCAAAGAACTTGAAAAAGAGAATATTAGACTTGAGAAACCGGTGGCAGATCTGAGCCTTGACAATGCCATACTAAAAGATGTGAACCGGGGAAAATTTTAAGCCCGGCAAAGAGAAAAGCAGCTGTAGAGAAGATATGCACTGAATACAGTCTGCCCCAATGGCGGGTTTGCCGGGCATTATCAATATGCCGAAGCAGTGCAAGATACATTCCGATAAAAAAAGACGATGAAGATGAAATAACAAAACGCATCATAGAACTTGCTTCAAATTACGGAAGATACGGATACAGAAGAATAACAGCACTCCTGCAGAGAGAATACCACATAAATCATAAACGCGTAGAAAGGATATGGCGCCAACAGGGGTTAAAAGTACCGGAAAAGCAGAAAAAGAGAAAAAGGCTGTGGCTTAATGACGGAAGCTGCGTAAGACTTAGGGCAGAGAGCAGGAATCATGTATGGAGTTATGATTTTGTGGAAGACAGATTAAGCAACGGACATAAATTAAGATGGCTTAATATCATAGACGAATATACAAGGGAATGTCTGGCATGCATCCCGAAGAAAAGCTGGAAGCATAAAGAAATCATGGAAGTACTGAGCAGACTTTTCGTCATGAAAGGTAAACCGGAATATCTGCGAAGCGATAACGGCAGTGAGTTTATAGCAAAAATACTTAAACAAATGCTTTTGAAGTTTGAAGTCAAACCGACATATATTGCGCCGGGAAGCCCTTGGGGAAAAGGATACTGCGAAAGCTTCAACATCAGAATGAGAGATGAGTTCCTTAACGGAGAGGTTTTTGATACTATGAAGGAAGCGGAAGTCTTGACCGGGATGTGGATGAAGGAGTACAATCAG
>JAAYYM010000611.1 GCA_012515365.1 Clostridia bacterium | reverse complement strand
TGGCTATGAGATTTCTGCCTAAAGAGCGACGAATCAGACAGGTACGGGCAGAATATAAGAAATCAGCGGTGCTTCATGACAAAATGATACCATATCTATATGAGGAAAATGACAAAGTAATCATTGCCTTATCTGATGATCAGGGAAAACCATATACCATCGTTGAATTTCGATAGGAAGGAAATTATGTTAGAATTAGGGAAAAAGCAAACATTAGTGATTGTAAGAAGGGTAGAATTTGGTGCTTATCTTGCTGAGAGTAAAGAGTCCGAAGAGGTCGTGTTACTTCCTTTTAAACAGGTGCCTCCAGAGAAAATGCCAGGAGACCAGATCGAAGTATTTTTATATAAAGACTCTAAGGATCGTTTGATTGCGACTACGCATGAACCAAAGCTTATGATCGGTCAGGTGGCAGTATTAGAAGTCGTGCAGGTTTCTGAGATAGGTGCTTTTTTAGACTGGGGACTTGAAAAGGATCTTTTTCTGCCATATAAACAACAAACTAAACGTGTAAAAAAGGGTGAACAGTGCCTTGTGTCATTATATAGTGATAAGAGTGAGCGCTTATGTGCCACGATGAATGTCTATGAGTATATGGATCCGCATGTACCATATGGTGTAGGAGATAAAATCCATGGTCGTGTTTACCAGACAAGTGATCAGTTTGGAATTTTTGTTGCCATTGATGATCAATACTCAGCCCTGATTCCCAAAAAAGAGTGCTATGGAAAGCTGCCGGTACCGGGAGACATCATTGAAGCAAGAATCACGGCAATTAAGGAAGATGGCAGAGCAGATCTGAGCATTCGTGACAAAATACCGGATCAGATGAAAGAAGACTCTGAGGTAATCTTAGAGGCGATCAGACAGAGTAGTGGAACACTTCCTTTTAATGATAAAGCAGATCCCCAGTTAATCAAGCAAGAGCTGTCAATGAGTAAAGCAGCTTTCAAAAGAGCTGTTGGAAGACTGCTTAAGCAGGGACAGATCGAGATTACAGATAAAGGCATTCAACTACGTAAAAAATAGGAATTTGCTTATGTAAAATAGTAATAGACGTAAAAATGGAATTACATTATAATGATAATAGATTTGTGACATGGAGGGAAAACACTATGACCAAAAAAGTAATCAGTACACCAAAAGCACCTGCTGCGATCGGACCGTATTCACAGGCTATTGAAGTAGGCGATTTGATATTCACATCCGGAATGATTCCGGTTATTCCTGAGACAGGGGAAGTAGTAAAAGGACTGGAAGCACAGGCAGCACAGGCTCTTAGTAATGTAAAGAGTTTATTGGAATCTCAGGGAAGCAGTATGAATAAAATCATTAAAACAACGGTTTTTATTAAAAACATGGGTGATTTTGCTAAAATCAACGAAATTTATGCAACTTATTTTGAAGAAAGTTTTCCTGCAAGAAGTTGTGTAGAGGTAGCAAGACTTCCAAAAGATGTTTTACTGGAAATAGAAGCAATTGCACTCAAATAATCAATTCACATTTCTTAACCAGAAAGGAGTAGTAATATGAAAGTACAAAATATTACGAACATCGAAAAATTTTTCAAAGTAATTGACAGCTGTGACGGAAAAGTAGAACTTGTAACAGGTGAAGGTGACAGATTGAATTTGAAATCCAAACTTTCTCAGTATGTATCTATGGCAAATCTTTTCTCAGATGGTACGATAGGAGAGCTTGAGATCATTGCATATGAACCACAGGATATTGATAAACTTGTAAAATTTATGGTGAACGGCTGATCTATGAATAAATATACAAAAAGAGTGAATGTACTATTCCTAAGTATTATCTTACTGTACTTAGGAATAGTTGTTTTATTTTCAATACTAAAAAGCAGTGGACATACTGTAACAATGCTGCCATCACTTCTCATTAGTGAAGCGATTATACTAGTTCCTGGGATCTGTATGATAGCAGCAGCTAAAATGCCACTTAAGGAATATATTCCTCATCGACGTATCAAAATTTCGACAGCTTTGCTGCTTATCGTTTTGTCATATGCATTGATGCCGGTTGCTTCATTTATAAATATTCTTTCGCAGTTTCTTACGGAGAATGTACTGGCTTCATCAGCAACTGATATTATGTCGCAGCCTTTTATTGTGATGCTTTTCATCATGGGGATTTATGGACCATTGTGTGAGGAGTTCATTTTTCGTGGGATCATTTACTCAGGCTATACAAAGAGTGGACGCGTCTGGGGGGCAATTCTCATGTCTTCTCTTTTATTTGGTCTGATGCACATGAATTTGAATCAATTTGGGTATGCTTTCTTTTTGGGAATTGCATTTGCAATTGTCATTAAAATTACAGATAGTCTGCTGGCTACAGTGATTATGCACTGCGTTATCAATCTCCATAATGTTTCTATGATGTACGGTTCGCAATATATGCTTAAGGCAGCAGGAATGAAACAGGATATGGAGAAATACAGTCAGGGAATTAAAGCATTAGGGGATGGTATTTATGGCGTTGTAATTGTACTGTTTATAGTGTCAATTTTTGCAATTGCGATTTCAGGCCTGCTTCTTTATGCGATTACCAGAAACGAAAACAGACTGGATGTATGGAACAGACTGTTTCATAAAAATATGCAGGTAGAGGCAGAAGGGATTCAGAAGCAGGGAATGCTGACAGTTCCTTTATGTATTGCAATTATAATCTGTGTGAGCTGGATTATCTATGGGCTTATGTAAGAGGGATCAGAATGTATAACAGTGAGCAAAATGCACAAGAGCATATTTATCTCGCGATTGATCTAAAATCGTTCTATGCTTCTGTAGAGTGTGTAGAGCGGTCTTTGGATCCACTTAAGACAAATCTTGTTGTAGCTGATAAAAGCAGGACAGAAAAGACGATCTGTCTGGCTGTTTCTCCGTCCTTAAAGTCATATGGGATACCGGGACGTGCACGTCTGTTTGAAGTCGTTTCAAAGGTAAGAGAAGCAAATGCCATCAGGAAAAATAAAGCTCCGGGCAGAACCATTAGGGGAGCTTCGAGTGATTCTGCAGAGCTTTTGGCAGATCCTTCGCTGGCAATAGACTACGTGGCTGCTTCGCCTCAAATGGCACTTTATATTAAGTATAGTACAGATATCTATCATATCTACCTCAACTATGTGGCGCCGGAAGACATCCATGTTTATTCTATTGATGAGGTGTTTATGGACATCACACAATATCTAAAGACTTATCGTATGACACCGCGCGAGCTTGCCATGAAGATCATCAAGGATGTTCTTCGGAAAACAGGAATCACGGCGACCGGTGGAATAGGTACGAATCTCTATCTGGCCAAGATTGCCATGGATATTGTAGCGAAGCACGTTGAAGCAGATCAGGATGGAGTGCGGATCGCACAGCTGGACGAAATCACTTATCGACGTATGTTGTGGACTCACGAACCTCTGACTGATTTTTGGCGGGTGGGACGAGGCTATGCCAAAAAGCTTATGCAATGTGGTTTGTATACGATGGGGGACATAGCACGTTGTTCCATTGGCTCTGATAGTGAATACTATAATGAAGAACTTCTTTACCGCATGTTTGGTGTCAATGCCGAGCTGCTGATTGACCATGCGTGGGGTTATGAACCGTGTACAATTGATGAGATTAAAGCATATAAACCTGATCAAAGCAGTCTTGGATCAGGACAGGTCCTACATTGCCCTTACCCCTTTGAAAAAGCAAGACTGATCGTCAGGGAAATGACAGAGCTTTTAGTATTAGAACTGGTAGAAAAGGGCTTGCTCACAGATCAGTTGGTTTTGACTGTCGGATATGACATCGAAAACCTGAGAATTCCGGGAATCAAAGAAAAATACAAGGGTGAGATTACGACGGATCATTACGGACGACAGGTTCCAAAACATGCACATGGTACAACAAAGCTCGATAAGATGACCGCTTCTACAAAGCTGATCATTGATGCAATGATGACATTATTTGATCGTATTGTGGATCCAATGCTGTTAGTCAGAAGAGTAAATCTGTGTGCCAGTCATGTATTAGATGAAGAAAGTGTGAAAAAGGAAACACCGTATGAACAGTTAGATTTGTTTTCCTATTTTGAGGAGAATGCAGACCAGACAAAAGAGGAAGAACAAGAACTGGAACGCGAAAAGAAAATACAACAGGCGATGCTTGATATTAAGACGAAATATGGGAAAAATGCCATTCTGAAAGGAATGAACCTGCAAGAGGGTGGAACTACCATAGAAAGAAACCACCAGATCGGCGGCCATAAAGCATAAAATCAGAAGGAGTCTACTATGAAGGAAAACAAAGATCCCCATAGATATGATGATATGATAGAGCTGATCCATTCCACTTCAATGAAACATCCTCGCATGACACTCAGAAACAGAGCTGCTCAGTTTGCACCTTTTGCCGCTCTGACAGGATATGATGATGCACTAAATGAGACTGCACGACTGACAACAGACAAGGTAGAACTGGATGAGGATCAGAAAGAAATTTTGAATGAAAAGCTCCGGATTGTACAGGAACATATCGGCGATTTAAAGCCAGTTACCATTACTTATTTTAGTAAGGATGTAAAGAAAGAAGGCGGTGAATACCTGACCCGCACAGAAATTATAAAAAAAATAGATCTGTATGAGCACAGGGTTATCCTTGCCGACAAAGAAAAAGTACTGATTGAAGATATCATAGACCTACAAAGTGAATGGTTTTAAAAAGGCAGAAATCCCCGAAAGAATAAATTCTATCGGGGATTTTGCTGACTACTACAACAGTCTACAAAGAAATGTCGATGTTGCCTCCAAGCTCAGGGGTTACGGATCGTTCTAACATCTTAGTCATATCCTCACCCATTCCTTCAACTGTTTCCAGATTTTTATCTAATAAAGCGATGCCGACCTGAGAAAGTGTCTGGGACTGAGCCATGTACATTGATAATGCAGGGATATCCATTGTAACCACCCTCCTTTCAAAAGTATCAGATATACTTTCATAACATGTATCGTACCGTTGATTTATTTTCTTTAGCATCTTTTATTTCCTTATTATCTATGTTACGATAAGCAAAGCATAAGAGCAAATTCATGATGGAGAGAGAGTATGAAATCAAAAAATATCATTTTATATATATTGGTTCTGGCAGGCTCTGCTATCTATATTTCACTGATATTTAATCAAAATGTCTGGCTGGATGAAGCTTTTACAGGTTCTTTGGTCAATACTTCTTTTAAGGGTGTATTAACCCGATCAATGCAGGATACGTTACCGCCTCTTTACAATCTGCTGCTCAAGCTCATGACAGCCATATTTGGTTATCATATTCCGATTATGAAACTGACATCAGTGATCCCTATGATTTTAACGATGATTCTTGGTGCAACGACGGTTAAAAAGCGATTTGGTCATCTTGTAGCAGGCTTGTGGATCATATGTCTGTTTTCAATGCCATACATGCTTTATTATGGTGTCGAGATTCGTATGTACAGCTGGGGATTTTTCTTTGCTACAGCAAGTGGTGTATATTTATACGAGGTCATCAGTGACTCTTGCAAAAAAAACTGGATTCTGTTTACTTTATTCAGTGTGGGGGCGGGCTATACACATCACTTTGCGTTTGTAACCGTAGGGTTTGTTTATCTTGCACTGCTTCTTTATTATATCTTTTTTGAGAGGAAAGCACTCAAAAGATGGTTCTTGTGTCTGCTCGTAACAGTGGCACTGTACATTCCATGCATGATTGTTACACTTGCACAGCTTAAGCGTGTGAGCGGTTATTTTTCCATGCCGGATGTCACCTTGTCAGTTTTTATTAAATATATGTATTATCCATATGTGGTAGGGAATCCAATTGTTTCTGTACTTCTGACGCTTCTGATGATGACATTGGTATTAGTTCTTCTTTTTCTTATTTTTATCAAAAAGGAACGTCATGTCAAATATCTATATGCACTTTGTTGCTTTTTGATTTACTATGGAGTTCTTTGCTTTGGAACCATTGTCTCAAATATGATGACCGCCAATATTTTTGTGGATCGTTATCTGTTTTTTTCCATTGGGCTGCTATGGCTTTTCTTTGCAATACTGATTCCGGAGCTAAAGAAACCGATACCGCTCATTTTACTGTTGTTTACGTTTATCATCAGCGCAATTGGCTATCATAAAGAATGGCAGATCGAATATGGCACATCACCTGACACAATGATCAGTTTTCTGAATGAAAAAATCAAAAGTGACGATGGTGTCATATCATTTGAGGATTCGAAACAGATTGCCACCTGCCTGACGTTCTATTATCCTGATCTGACGCAGTATGACAGCGAGCAGATTGACTCTATAAAGGGAACGGTCTGGTGTATTGTTATGAATGGATATGAAGCCGAGTTTCAGGATTTCTTACAACAAGGATATCATTCTGTTCTGCAGGGAGAGTTTACGTTTGACAGATACGCCTATAAACTTTATACTATCAAGTAGATTATTTATATACCGCAATTATAGAAGGTTTCCGATAAGAAAATGAAGGTATAATCATGAAAAAAATGAACATTATGGGAATAGAACTTAGGGATTATTCTATGAAAGAGGCCTCAAGGCTGATTGGACAATACTTAAGTAACCAAAGACTTGATATCGTCTATTTCTTGTCAATTGATATTCTGGTACAGGCAGGTGAAAATGAAAACCTGAAGACTTGGCTGGAATCAATGGAGCTGACTGTTCCTGTCTCAACAGAAATACTTGCTGCAGCAGGAATTACAAGCAAAACACGGATAAAAGAAGTGGGAAGCAATGCATTTTATAAAGCACTGATCAAGCGCCTGTCAAATGAACGATGTACCATGTTCCTGTTGACGGAAACGGAAGCTGCTTTGCAAAAAGCAAAGGAGTACATCGAGACGCATGCATCGGGAATAGAAATAATCGGTAGCTATGCATTTGAAAATCTGTCAGGAGATGCAGACATGATTATTAATGATATCAATGCTGCGGTACCGGATGTTGTCATGTCAAGGTTAGTTTCTCCAAAGCAAGAACAATTTGTATTTGAAAATAGAAATAAGATCAATTCTAAGATCTGGCTGGCAATTAATGATACTTTTACAATAAAAGAATCAACTATGGGTCTAAAACTTGAAAAACTGAGCAGACTGATTGATAAGACCATATTTAGAAGAATGGTATCTAAATATGAGAATAATCAGGAAAAAGGTGACTCATAGCATGAAATTAAAATGTAATTTATCCGACGTACTTACGTATCTGCTGATTGCATTAGGGACTGTATTTATGGCAGTGGGCGTAAAGAACATCTATGATGTGGCACACTTGGTAACGGGTGGATTTACAGGAATATCAATTATACTAAAAGGAATGACGCAGACCTATTCAGGGATAGTCATTCCTTTGTGGTTTACAAATTTCTTATTAAATATTCCGCTTTTTGTAATTGCATTGTATATGAAGGGCATACAATATCTGAAAAAAAGCATTGCGGGGACTGCATTTCTGTCTATATGGCTTTATCTGCTTCCGGAAATCCCGCTCATTAGAAATGACATTTTGCTTACTGTGATATTCGGCGGGCTGATCAGTGGATTCGGTATAGGAATCGTGTTGCGTGCCGGTGGAACCACAGGTGGTGTTGATTTGCTGGCAACTCTGATTCATTATAAAATGCCACACTATTCAGTGACACAGATCATGCAGGTGCTAGATGCAGTCATCATTCTGATCGGAGCCTATTCATTTGGTATTAATATGGCACTGTATGCGATACTTGCGGTTTTTATTACCGTAAAGGTTTCAGATAATGTGATCGAAGGCTGGAAGTATTCAAAAACAGCCTATATCATTACGGAGAAGTATGAACAGATATCCAATGCAATCATGGAACGTCTTGAGAGAGGCGTTACTGCTCTGGATGCTGTTGGGATGTATTCGAGAGAAGAAAAGGATGTATTGTTTTGTGTGGTATCCAAAAAAGAGATTGTGAAACTTAAGGATCTGATTTATGAATTGGATCAGAATGCGTTTGTCATTATTACGGATGCAAGGGAAGTTTTGGGAGAAGGATTTATTCGGGTGCCATGACATTTGTTCAGTTTGCACATTAAATAAAACCGAAAAAAATCAACCAGAAATGAAAAAGTGCATAAATTCTTTTGTTTTTCTATTTCTTTTTTTGTTGGTATGTATTAAAATAGTAACAAGTTGTATTGGGGAAGATATTTTTAACAGTTATTTTTATAGTGCAAATTGCATTGTTGTCTGAAATAACGGATAACAAGAAAAGGAGAGGGTAACATGATTTCAAATCAAATCCTTCAAAACACGATAGAAGGTTTGAAGACAATTACTCGTATTGATATGGTGATTATTGATACAGAAGGAAAAGCACTGGCATCTACATTTTCAGAAACGATTAATTTCGTAAATGTAGTAGACAGTTTTATTGCTTCAGCAGCTGAAAGCCAGGTAATACAAGGATTTCATTTTTTTAAGGTGTTTGATGATTCACAGTTGGAATATATCCTGGTGATTAGAGGTGACGCAGATGATTCTTATATGATCGGAAAGATTGCTGTATTCCAGATCCAAAACCTTCTGGTTGCATATAAAGAGCGTTTTGATAAGGATAACTTTGTCAAAAATCTGCTGTTGGATAATCTGCTTCTGGTAGATATCTATAACAGATCGAAGAAGCTTCATATTGAAACAGATGCGAAACGTGTTGTTTTGATTGTTGAGACAATCAATGAAAAGGATTCTACTGCGTTAGAAAGTATCAGAGGTCTGTTTAATACAAAAACCAAGGATTTTGTCACAGCTGTTGATGAGAAAAATATCATCGTAGTAAAGGAACTGAATCCTGCAGAAACCTATGATTCAATTGAGAAGACAGCAAAACAGATCCTTACACTGTTTAGCAATACGGAACAAAAAGATGTACATATTTCTTATGGTACGATTGTAAACGAAATCAGAGAAGTCAGCAGGTCCTATAAAGAAGCTAAAATGGCAATGGATGTCGGAAAGATCTTCTTTAGCGAGAGGGATGTGATCGCATATAGCGAACTTGGTATCGGACGTTTGATTTATCAGCTTCCGATTCCGTTATGTAAGATGTTTATTAAAGAAATATTTGATAAAAAATCACCCGATGAATTTGATACAGAAACACTGACAACGATCAATAAATTTTTTGAGAATAGCCTGAATGTTTCTGAAACGAGCCGTCAGCTTTACATACATAGAAATACATTGGTTTATCGTCTGGATAAGCTGCAAAAAAGTACGGGGCTTGATTTGAGAGTATTTGAGGATGCCATTACCTTTAAGATTGCCTTGATGGTCGTTAAATATATGAAATACATGGAGAATTTTGAATATTAGATTGTTATCTGAGGAGAGATGAATATGATTACGATGGAGGATGTAACAAAATCCTATTCGACTGGTGCACCGGCGCTTAACGGGGTCAGCCTACATATCGAAAAAGGGGAATTCGTATTTATTGTAGGTGATAGTGGTTCGGGAAAGTCAACGTTGATCAAACTATTGTTGCGTGAGTTAACGCCAACAAGTGGTAAGATTGTGGTAAACAACTATGATCTTGTCAAATTAAGAAGAAGAAAACTACCCAAATTTCGTAGAAATATTGGGGTTGTTTTTCAGGATTTCAGACTTTTAAAAGATAGAAATGTATACGAAAATGTAGCATTTGCACAGCGTGTTGTGGAAACACCATCACGACAGATCAGAAAGAATGTACCTGCAATGCTGTCCTTAGTTGGACTGGCTGAGAAGTACAAAGCGAAACCAAAACAATTATCAGGTGGAGAGCAGCAGAGAGTAGCACTTGCAAGAGCATTGGTTAATAATCCACCGATATTACTTGCCGATGAGCCAACCGGTAATTTGGATCCGAGGAATTCCTGGGAAATCATGAAACTGTTGGAGGAAATCAATAAAAGAGGAACAACAGTCTTAGTCGTTACCCATAACAGAGAGATTGTAAACGCGATGCGTAAGCGTGTTATCACAGTAAAAAAAGGTATTATTGTAAGTGATGAAGAGAAGGGTGAGTATATAGATGAGGATTAGTACATTTGCCTATACGATTAAGCAGGGCTTTAAGAATATATTTAGAAATAAAATTTTTTCATTGGCTTCTATCGCTACCATTTCTTCTTGTTTATTCCTCTTCGGATTATTTTATTCCGTAGTTGTAAATTTTCAGTATATGGTTAAGGAAGCGCAGTCAAGTGTCGCAGTCACTGTCTTTTTTGATGAAGGAATTTCAGATGAACAGATCGTTCAGATCGGTGAGCAGATCAAAGCACGTTCAGAGGTTGCCAGGGTTGATTTTGTATCAGCTGATCAGGCATGGGAATCATTTAAGACAGAATATCTGGGTGAGTATGCAGATGGTTTTGAGGATGATAATCCGTTATCCGGTTCAGCAAATTATGAGATATATATGAATGATGTATCTATGCAGCCTGCTCTTGTCACATATTTAGAATCAGTGGATGGGATCAGAGAAGTCAATAAATCAGAAATCACGGCCAATACACTTACAAACATCAGAATGCTGATTGGTTATGTGTCAGCAGGTATTATTTTTATATTGTTAGCAGTTTCTGTTTTTTTGATCAGCAACACTGTAACGATCGGTATATCTGTACGACGCGAAGAAATATCGATCATGAAACTGATCGGAGCGACGGACTTTGTAGTACGTTCTCCATTTGTGATCGAAGGCATCATCATCGGAATCATAGGATCACTGATTCCGCTTGTAACAGTTTACTATATTTACATTAATGTGATTCAGTATGCAACAGAGAACTTCAAGGTACTCTCAGATATCATGAAGTTCCTTACTGTAGAAGAAGTGTTTGCTAATCTGATTCCAATTTCTATTGCTATGGGGGTAGGAATAGGATTTTTGGGAAGTTTTTCAACAGTACGCAAGCATTTAAAAGTATAAGGGGTTTGATTTAGTGTGAAACATAAGGCGGCTTCATGCGTTATATTAAGTATCATATTGTCTATTTTAATAGCGGCAGAGATGCCGCTTATTCTGCATGCGTCATTAACAAATGAATTGATCGAAGAAAGTGAAAAAGCTGTTGATCAGGCGCAGGAAGAGAAAAAAAATCTGCAGACAGGATTGTCAGGAGTAAAACAACTGTTAAACAGTCTGGAAAGTGCGAAAGATAATCTTGAAGATTATGTAACGCAGTTAGATACGAACTTACAGCTATTAACGGATCAGATTGAATTACTTAACAAGAATCTGGAAGAAAAAGCAAATCAGATAGTGGAAACACAGGCAGACTTAGATGAAGCACTCAAAAAAGAAGAGGATCAATATGCAAAAATGAAAAAGAGGATTCAGTTCATGTATGAACGTGGCAATCATTCTTATGTTGAAATGCTGATGTCTTCCTCATCTTTTGCTGAGATATTAAATAAATCCGAATTCATCAAAGCAATGTCGGCATATGACCGAAAAATGCTGGATGAATTCATTGCTGTTAAAACAGAAATTGCTGCCAAAGAAAAACAGCTTCAAGATGAGAAAAAAGAGCTTGAGGAAGTTAAGGCAAGCATAGCAGAACAACAGGCATCCGTTGAGGCGCTTATCACAGCCAAGGAGCAGGAAATCACAGTTTATGAGTCTGATATCGGAAATAAAGAAAAGGCGTTAAAGGAATACGAAGCAGAAATCGCTGCTCAGGATGCGATGATCAAGGAATTAGAGGCAACGATCCAGCAGGAAAAGAAACGTCTGCTGGAAGAAAACAGGAAAGCAATCAGCTATGATGGCGGTCAGTTTAAGTGGCCGGCACCTGACTATACGAGAGTATCTGATGATTATGGAATGCGTATGCATCCGACTCTGAAAGTGGAACAATTTCATAATGGGATAGATCTGGCATCTTCTTCCGGCAGCAGAATATTGGCAGCTTATGATGGAGAGGTTGTAGCAGCGGATTATTCATCGACGATGGGAAATTATATCATGATCGACCATGGAGATGGTCTCTACACGATTTATATGCATGCATCTGCGCTTCTGGTATCTAAGGGAGCGATGGTCACCAGAGGAGAACAGATTGCAAAGGTTGGCTCTACAGGCAGAAGTACAGGCCCGCATCTTCATTTTGGCGTTCGTCTAAACGGAAGTTATGTAAGCCCATGGAATTATATCAAGTAAGATTGGAGTGAGAAGCAATGGAAAAGAGAAATAATAGTGGTCAGTTCTTTCTTGGAATGGTCATCGGT
>JAAYYM010000610.1 GCA_012515365.1 Clostridia bacterium | reverse complement strand
TGGAGGAGAGACAGGAAGATGAGACAGAGACGGAAAGTGAGGGAGAGGAGGAAACCGAAACCACCATTAGTGAAGAAGATGCAGCCATATTTGCAGAAGGGGATGTTATTGCCATTGTGGAGATTGAAAGTATAGGTATCCGCTATCCGGTGGTGGAGGGATGTTCTTCCTCAAACTTAAATAAGGCAATCGGACACATGAGCGAGACCGCCATGGTAGGAAGTGCAGGAAACTGTGTGTTGTGTGGTCATAACGGAAGCCGCTATGGAGAGTTTTTTACAAAGCTTAATCAGGTTGAGATAGGGGATGTGGTAACGCTTCTTGATGTGGATAGGGAACTTCATTCCTATGAGGTAAAAGAAACCTTTGTGGTGGGACCTTATGATAATTCCATTAAAACGCAGTCGGATACAGAAGAATTAACTCTTTTTACCTGTACGGAACGTGGCAGCAAGCGATTTGTAGTGAAATGTGTTCCTGCCGGGGAGGAAGGTGCTTATGGAGAGTAAAAAGTATCGTCTTGGAAAAGTGGAAGAAGTGATTTCCGAGATGGAATTTGAAGACAGATGTGATGAGATTGTGGGGGTGGATGAGAGTCTACAGCTGTTAATCAGCGGATGGTATGTGTTTGTTCCCAGTCTTTCATTGTATCTTAGGGCAGGTGTTGCCTGTGTGTATGACGAAGATGCAGGTATGTATATGCCTGACTTTGATGTAACCGTTCTGTATGAAAATGAGCTTGCAGATGATATGTGGCTTTATTTCGAGCAGGACGGTTTCCTAGTAACTTTGGGTAACTGGCTGAATGGTCGGTTGCCTATGAGTGATATAGAAACCTTAGAGTGCTATCTGGTAAAGCCGGAAGCATAAGTAACGAGCCAAGCGTATCTTGGCAGAAAGTGAGGAATATATGAAGTATTCAATTAATGTAACAGAAGCAAAGAACCAGGAAGGTAATGTAAGAGGCTTTGCCTCATTGGTGTTTGGTGACTCTTTTAAGATTACCAACATCGCGATTTTGGAGAACAAGGAAAAGGATACCTTATTTGTATCCATGCCCCGTTATAAGTCAGCAGAGCGTGATGAAAATGGCGGCGTAGTGTATAAGGATGTCTGCAATCCGATCACGTCAGAGTTTCGTAAGGAGCTTTACGACAATATCCTTGAGGCATTTGGGCAGGTAAGAGCTACGGAAGGTCAGGAGTTTAAGACTGAGAAGTCTGTAAGAGAAATGCCTGAGTTTTCCGTAACGGTAACACCTTACGAAAGAGAAGGCAGCAATATTCGTGGACTTGCCCGTATTTACTTTGATGACAGCTTCATTGTAAACAATGTGAGCATTCTTCAGGGTAAGGAGAATTTGTTCGTGGCGATGCCGTCTTATAAGACGAAGCAGACAGATGAGCAGGGTAAGGCTGTATATCAGGATGTATGTTATCCGGTAACAAAGGAGTTCCGTGAAAAGCTTTATGCGGAAATCGTGAACCAGTATGAGATTGCCAAGGCTAAGAAGGAGGAGCAGGCATTGGGTTCTGCTCAGACTCAGGCGCAGTCACAGGCAAAGGACCAGTTCATGAAGGTGGATGGTAAGGAATTACCCTTTCGCTAATGACAACTAATCAAAAAGGCAGGGTGGCCGATGGCTACCCTGCCGGAAATGGAGGAAACGATTATGGAAGATAGACCAATGACCGGGGAAGAGGTTATCCAGCAGATACTTGGAGCCTTAAACGGTAACGGCATGCAACAGGCGGCTAATGGCGTGTATGAACTTTGTACCTATGTGGACAGTATGACACACAAGGTAGAGGAAATGACGGATGAGATTGCAACGCTACGTGATTATATTCAGAAGATGGAGGATGATAAGTTTGCCAATAAGCTGAAAAAGTCCTTAAATGAAGCTGCTGACCGTTTGGAAGAGCGTTGTAACCAGATAAAAGAACAACTCTTTGAGGTAAAGGAAAGTATCAAGAATAAGGCTTCTGAAATCATGGATGATTTTAAGAAGCGTGGCAAGGAAGCATTAAACCGTGTGTCAGAATTTGTCGGTTTGAAGGATAAGCTTATGAAAATCCGAGACAAGGTAAAAGAGGGAATTGCCGATACGAACCGTACTCTTTCAAAGATTGATGCTTTTGGAGAAGGTATGCGTGAAGCCGGTCAGAAGATAGCAAATACTTTCAGAACCTTTGCGGATAAGGAAGAGGTGGACTATTCCCAGAAGGAGCAGAAATTCTCCAAAACCGAGCTTGCGAAGAAACCTTGGCAGTGGCAGAAGCGTGTCTATGAATCCATGGTGCTTCGCTTAGACGGAGCCATTGATAAGGTAGAGGATTTGGCAAGGGATGTGGAACTGAACCGTGCAAAGGATAAACAGGTAGAAGCAGTAGACAGAGCAGAAGAAGTTGTGCAGGAGTTTACACCTACCTTTGCTGTAGCAGAACCGACAGAAGAGTACCAGTATGGTGCGGAGGCATTTGAGGCTGCATTTCCGAAGATGGAGCAGGCAAAGAGTATGGAAGGTAAAGCGCCTGATGTTAAGGCTCCCACAGTTCCGAAGACCGGGAAAGTCAGGTAAGTGCCTATGACGGATAAGGAGAAAAGGTACTGGGCATATTTCTTGAATAGCAGAGGTGAGTTTCAGTATTTTGAACGATGCTTAAGGTGTACCCATGAATGTAAACAGAGCTTTCGGATAAAGAAACTTTGTTGCAGGAAGTTTAAGGAAAAGGAATAGCCGGGAAGGAAACATGTCACTGTACTTAATGGTATGGTGGCATGTTTTTTGTTGGAAAAAATTAATAAAAATATTGCTGAAGGATAACAGTTGCTATGATATAATACATGTAGAGTGTTAGCGAAAGACTCATACGAATTTGAAAAGGATGTGATTGTATGAAAAAGTTTATTGGATTGATTTTATCACTGACTTTTGTATTGGCATTGGTGGGTTGTAACAAGAATAGTATGAATTACATTATTGAAAACAAACCAAGTGTAACTGGTGTAGTAGAAGAAGTACATACCGATTATGTCATAATGTATTCTGAAACAGCAGAAGGTTATCCCAACGGTTCCCGTTGGAAAGTATCGTTAGAGCCGGAAAATAAAGATAGTTATACGAATTTGGTTGTGGGAGATGAAATTGTAATTTATTATGATGGAAGTGCGATGGAAACAGATCCGCTGCAGATAGGTACATTGTATGCGATTACACTAAAAACACCTGCTAGTAGAGAGGTAAATAACGAAACAGACAATATCTCAACCCTTGCAGTAGCCAATGGTCCATACGGAAGTATTCAATTATCCATTCCTGACACATGGGAATTTGAAATATATGATGTTGATAATGAGAAATTGCTGTCTTCTTCTTATGGAATCCATTTAAAACCAACTGCTGAAACAGATGGATATATTGAGATTGGATACACAGATAATTTTGGTGTGTGCGGAACCGGTTTAGAAACAAAAAGTGTTACTGTGGCAAATAATGAGGCAAGTATTGGTTACTATGATGGAAATACTAATTGGGCATTTATACATTGGGTAGTACCGGATGGTGGTTTGAAGAATATTACAGTTCTTTGTAACGCTGATTGGGGAGAAGAGTATCTTGAAGAATTGCTGGAAATACTTGATACAATACAGTTTAATGAAGAAAATCAAACAGGCGGAATCGGAATTCATAAAGTCAGCAGCGAACTGGGAATAGATGATGGATATCTTAATGCGTCCGTAAGGAATGTATCCAGTACCAGTGTGACACTTGTGCTAAATTATTCAATATTTGGTGGAGATGAAGTGGGCACGCAAGAGGAACTTTGTTTTGGTAGTTATTTACCTATATCAAAGAAAGTCGGCGAGGATTGGGTAGAGCTGGAATACAAAACGGAAGGCGATGCAGCCTTTGAAGATATTGCATATATTATCAAAGAAAATGAAGAGACTACTTACAACTATGATTGGGAATGGCTGTATGGAAGTCTTGAAGCAGGGGAATATCAAATAGCGATACAACTTAATTCTGAGGCATGGATATATGCATATTTTATATTGAGATAAATAAAGCGCACGAAGCTTTGAATTTTGCAGAGGATATCATAAAGAAATCTGTCTTTATGATATCCTCTTGCACTATATAGAATATACATATGAATATTTAAAAATAAAGGTTCCGGTAACATCTTGCTTCTCCCTGATAATCGAAAATTATACGATTCCCATAGCTATTTCAACACCTAGTGCTACAATGACAACCAATGCAGAAATAATGAATCCATGTATCATTGGTCGTATCCCTGCCTTTTTCATATTTGAGAAGGAAGTGTTTAAACCGATTGCTGCAAGTGCACAGACCATCAGGAATTTACTTAGAGCTTTTGTTCCAGATATCACTGTTGCAGGAATAGGGAAAATACTTGCAATGCAGGACATGATAACAAAACCAATAATAAACCAAGGGAATATTTTTTTGATGCTAAAGTTTGCTTTGATGGAGCTATCATTTTGGCATGTTGCCTGAGCTTCTTTACGTTTCAGGTTGAGTTGGATAAATGCAAAGGTAATGACGGTTGGTATAATGGCGAGTGTTCTTGTGAGCTTTACCATTGTTGCAAAATCACCTGCACCCTCTGAAAAAGCATATCCGGTTGCTACAACGGAAGAGGTATCATTCACTGCTGTTCCTGCCCAAATGCCAAAGGCTTCATCTGTCATGCCAAGTGCTCTGCCCATAATAGGGAAAAGAACAATCATAGCCATATCGAAGAGGAAAGTGGCAGACATAGCATAAGCAACATCGTTATCATCGGCATCAATCGTAGGTGCGATTGCAGCTATGGCAGAACCGCCGCATATGCCTGTACCTGCTGAAATTAAATTGGATAATTTCCAGTTTAAGCCCAGTGCCTTACCGATAAAATACCCTCCACCAAAACAGGTCAGTAACGTAAAAATCATGACAGTTAAAGACATTTTTCCCACATGCAGTATGGTAGTGATGTTTAGGGAAAGCCCCAGTAATATAATGGCAAATTTCAATATTTTTTTTGAAGTAAATTTTAAACCATCTGAAAATAGGGTGGTGTTGTGTAAATAATGATTGAGGAACATACCGATAAACATTGCAATTACAGCAGAACCAATCAAGTGAATTGGCAGAATGTTTTCTATCCAGCAGGCAAGAAACGCAATTACTGCTGATAATATAATTCCGGGAATGTGTTTTAAAAATTTCATAATGGTCTCCTTTTGATTTTGATCCATATTGTTTATACTGCAATTGTGTGATAAAATCAAATTATCATTTATTATCGGATGATAATTTGATTTTATGGAGGGCGTATGTTGGATTACAGAGTATCAACATTTCTTACTTTATATGATGAAATGAATTATAGGCGCACAGCAGAAAGATTAAATATGACACAGCCGGGTGTCACACAGCATATTCATTATCTTGAAAATTATTATGGTGTGAAGCTTTTCGAATATAATGGTCGTACACTTTCAAGAACAAAAAATGCGGAACAACTTAAGAGATATTTTGACAGTATTAAAGTGCAGGAAAAAGATGTCTGCACAAGCTTTTGTACTAATGATTTGGTTCATATCACAGTTGGAGCAACAAAGACTATTGGTGAATTTGTAATTGTTCCGGAGGTGCGAAGGTTTCTTATGACACCAAATTGCAATATGGATTTGTATGTTGATAATACAGAAACCTTGTTACATATGCTGGAACAGTCGAAACTGGATTTTGCAGTTATAGAAGGTGTTTTTGATAAATCCAGATATGGCTATCATCTTTATAAAAAGGAGTCCTTTGTGGGTATTTGTGCAAAGAATCACCCTTTTGCAAATCGGGAAGTCACTTTAGAAGATTTGTTTCATGAAAAAATTGTTGTGAGGGAACCCTTCTCAGGAACAAGAATGTTACTGCAAAATGCAATAACAGACAGAGGATTTTCTTTGGATAGTTTTAAACAATGTACATCAATAAATAATTTCTCGGTTATCTGCGATGTGGTGGCAAATACTCATGCAATAACCTTTGCATATGAACCGATTGCAAGATGTCGTGATGATATTACAACGTTTACGGTTTCAGATTTTCAGATAAGTGGAGAATTTAATTTTGTGTATTGCAATGAGCATATTGCGAGGAAGAAAATAGAAGCTATATTTAATTAAAAAGTGAAGTGAAATTTCAGTTAGTAGGTGTATCGCCATGCCGACACTCACGAGCTTGCGCTTGTTCGTTGTCGCGGCGTTCGCCGTATGCATCTGAACTCGAATATGTCTGACTGTGAGCAAGCTCCCATCAGCCAATTCGGTTCATCTGCGCATGGCTCAATACTGCGCGCAAAATTCCAGTTTTGCTAAGATTATTGCTAAGCCAATAATCATTGCAGGAAAAAAGAAGTGAAAATATCTGAAAAAATATTGACAAATAAAATAATTAGGAATAATATAATTAAAAATTATATATTATCAAACCGTTGAAGCGGAGATAACGGCAATGATGCCTTTACAGAGAGCCTGTGGTGCTGAGAATCAGGTGAGAAACAAGTTGTCAAATGGACCGCTGAGGGCGCAGTCAAAAGCGTATATACGCCTAGTATTCTGCGACGTTGTAGGCAGACGTAACCTGCCGGGGATATGTTGGTATCCTGCTAAGTGCACGAGGTCGTTCTCGTGAATTCAAGGTGGCACCGCGGATAATGCGACACTGGTATATGTGTTTCTATTCGTCCTTGATGGAACTATAGTTTTCCGTCAAGGGCGTTTTTTGTTTTAAAAACTCCTTTGACGGAAATGAAGTTGAAGGAGTTTTCTTTTTGCAGGAGGTGCGCTATGAAGATGACAAAACGATGGTGGCGTAGAATGCGCCGAACATATTATTAATAAACATCTTTAGAAACTAATCACATTTTTATTATGGAGGACGAAGTTATGTATAAAACTATTTTACAAAAATTAACCAATGGACAGAATATGACAGAAGAGGATGTTCGCAATATTATCAATGCAATTAACAATGATGAACTTACAGAGGGACAGATATCCGGATTTTTGGTAGCACTTGTCATGAAAGGAACAACGCTTGAAGAAACAGCAGCTTTTGCGAAAGCAATGAGAAATGTATGTGTTCCGCTAAGCCCACAGGTTCAAACTGAAATGATGGATACCTGTGGTACCGGAGGTGGACTAAGCACCTACAATATTTCAACAGCAACAGCAATTGTTGCAGCAGCTGCAGGAATACCGATTGCTAAACATGGTAGCCGTTCTATATCCAGTTTATCCGGTAGTGCTGATGTATTAGAAGCGTTGGGAGTGAATATTAATCTTACACCCGAGCAGGCAGAACACTTAATTGAAAAGATAGGGATTGCATTTATCTATGCTCCGCTGTTTCATCCTGTGATGTGTAAAGTATTACCTCCGGAGGCGGCCCTTGGAATTAAGACCATATTTTATACGATTATCGGTCCGCTGATCAATCCTGCCTTTGCACCGAGACATTTACTGGGTGTATACAAACCGGAGCTTTTGGAGCAGGTTGCATATGTTGCAAAAGAGATAGGATATACAAGAGCCATGTTTGTGCACGGGTTGGATGGACTGGATGAAATTTCTTTGTTAGGGAAAACGAAAATTATGGAACTTAAGGATGGTCAAATAGCGGAGTATGAAATTGAGCCGGAAGATTTCGGGATTAACAGATGTACTCTTGAAGAGATTAAAACAGGTACTCCGAAAGAAAATGCAGCAACTATCAGAGGGGTATTTGATGGAACAATAACAGGAGCAAAAAAGGATGCGGTTGTACTGAATTCTGCAGGCGCATTGATTGTTGGGGGCAAGGCAAATAATTTTGCGGAAGGTGTTGCACTGGCACGAAGCATTATTGAAACAGGTGTAGCAAAAGAAAAGCTAGATGTGTTGATTCAAATGTCAAATGGCTTTGAAAAATAGCCGGAGGTGATTCTTATGAGCTTTTTGGAAGCATTGTATAGGGCGAAAGGGAAAAAGCAAAATATTGTAATTCCGGATATAAAGTGTGTTTCACCGAAGGACGGGGACTTAATGAGAGGTAGAAATCCGGTGGTAGTTGCAAAAGAGTTAATCAAGGCAGGTGCACCTGTGCTGTCGGTTGTTACGGAAGAAAAAAACTTCGGTGGCAGTACTGCATTGCTTCGGGAAATCGCAGCCTTGGGAGTTCCTGTTTTACGCAAGGATTTTCTTACTACGAAGGAAGAAATACAGGAAACAAAAGAGTTGGGAGCGTCAGCCGTTCTTTTGATGTATTCCTGTCTAGAAGCCGAGCAATTGAAAAATCTGTACTTTGAAGCAAGAAGAATCGGATTGGATGTCTTGGTGGAAGCACACACAATTGAGGAATTTGAGCAGGCGGTAAGCCTTGGTGCAAGACTGATAGGAATTAACAATAGAGATATCACGATTTTGGAAACGGATGATGGTACGGTTAATTTGACAACTACGTTGGCCAAAAATAAGCCGAAGGATGTTTTCTTGATTTCAGAAAGCTCTATAAAAAACGCAGATGAGGTACGTCATGCAGTTGATGCCGGTGCTGATGCAGTGCTTATTGGTACGGCAATATTACAATCAGAACATCCGGCTATGTATTATAGTAAACTGTGTAGAAAAACAAGTGTAAAATTGTGCGGAATGATGTCTAAGGAAAATGTTGAGCAATGTTTTATGGCGGATGTCGTAGGCTTTGTTGTGAATTATCCAGAACCGGTACCTTGGAATATATCTGAAATCAAGGCGAAAGAGTTGATTGCTGGTGTCCCTAAGGATTGTAAAACCTGTGTGGTGACAGGTGGTTCTTCTGAGGAGGTCATAAGACTGGCAAAGGAATTAATGCCTGATTATGTGCAGCTCCATCACCGCGAAGACTTTGAAACAACAGAGCAGATTACGAAGGAACTGAAAAGGTTTGGTGTTAAGGTGATTCGTTCCATTCCATTAGGTGCACAGGCAAGATGTGAGCAGTTTGGCATTGCTGATATGGATTTACTTATAGATGAATTAGCTTCTGTAGGCGTATCTATGGTGCTGCTGGATAGTAGAACTGCAGATAATGCAAGTTCTGAAAATTTGGAGATACCTGATGTGGATTTATCACGCTTAAAAAATAAAAAGATACCATTTATGATTGCAGGTGGAATATCCGCTGAGAAATTTCCTGATATCGCGTTTGAAGATACGGTAGATTATATTGACATAATGACGGGAATTGAATTATCGCCGGGTATAAAATCACAGGAAAAGATAAAAAAATTATTTGATAAACTGGAGGAAACTTATGAGTAAGAATGGACGTTTTGGTGTTCACGGAGGACAGTATATACCGGAAACCTTGATGAATGCCGTAATAGAGTTAGAAAAGGTATATGAGTTTTATAAAAATGACGAGGCATTTAACAGGGAACTTAATGAGCTTTTAGAGGAATATGCAAACAGACCGTCAAAGCTTTATTATGCTAAGAAACTTACAAAAGCTTTGGGTGGTGCGAAAATTTACTTGAAACGTGAGGACTTAAACCATACCGGTTCTCATAAAATCAATAATGTTTTAGGGCAGGCACTTTTGGCAAAGAAGATGGGAAAGACCAGACTTATTGCAGAAACAGGAGCAGGACAACACGGAGTAGCTACTGCAACTGCTGCAGCACTGCTTGATATGGAATGTGTGGTATTTATGGGAGAAGAGGATACGAAACGACAGGCGCTTAATGTATATCGTATGCGTCTTTTGGGGGCAGAGGTAATACCGGTTACAAGCGGAACCGGAACCTTAAAGGATGCGGTATCGGAAGCTATGAGAGAGTGGACTTCAAGAATTGACGACACCCATTATTGTCTCGGTTCCGTGATGGGACCGCATCCGTTTCCAACCATTGTAAGAGATTTTCAGGCCGTGATTTCGGGGGAGATAAAGGAGCAGATTATAGAGAAGGAAGGTCGTCTTCCGGATGCGGTAATTGCCTGTGTGGGCGGTGGTTCCAATGCAATCGGAGCCTTTTACAACTTTATTGAAGATAAAAATGTTCGTCTGATTGGATGTGAAGCGGCAGGTAGAGGTATTGATACCTTTGAAACAGCAGCTACCATTAACACTGGGCGATTAGGAATTTTTCATGGAATGAAGTCTTATTTTTGCCAGGATAAATACGGACAGATTGCACCGGTATATTCCATTTCTGCAGGACTTGATTATCCGGGAATCGGACCGGAGCATGCATACCTGCATGATTTGGGGAGAGCGGAATATGTGGCAATAACAGATGAGGAAGCGGTAGAGGCCTTTGAATTTTTATCAAAAACAGAAGGAATCATTCCGGCGATTGAATCTGCACATGCCATAGCCTATGCCATGAAGCTTGCTCCAACGATGGAAGCAGACAAAATCATAGTTGTTAATGTATCCGGCAGAGGAGATAAGGACTGTGCTGCCATTGCCAGATACAGAGGGGAGGAAATATATGAGTAGAATACAGAAGGCTTTTGAAAACGGAAAGGCATTTATCCCATTTATTACCTGTGGAGATCCGGACCTTGAAACGACAGGTAAGCTGGTAAGAAGTGCAGTAGCAAACGGAGCAGATTTGATTGAGCTTGGAATTCCTTTTTCTGACCCGACAGCGGAAGGACCTGTCATTCAGGCGGCAAATATCAGAGCATTGTCCGGTGGGGTGACCACGGATAAAATATTTGAGTTTGTAAGAGAACTTAGAAAAGATGTGACCGTTCCCTTGGTAGTTATGACCTATTCCAATGTGGTTTTTTCTTATGGTGCAGAAGAATTTATTGCCACTTGTGCAGAAATCGGCATAGAAGGAATCATCCTGCCGGATTTACCGTTTGAGGAAAAGGATGAGTTTGCACCGATTTGTAAAAAATACGGAGTGGCACTGATTTCTCTGATTGCACCTACCTCCAATCAGCGGATTGCCATGATTGCAAAAGAAGCGGAAGGATTTCTGTATATCGTATCCAGTCTTGGAGTAACAGGAACCAGAAGTGAAATTACGACAGATTTGGAGTCCATTGTTAAAGTGGTGAAGGAGAATACAGACATTCCATGTGCCATTGGTTTTGGAATTTCCACGCCAGAACAGGCAGAAAAAATGTCAAAGATTGCCGATGGTGTCATTGTGGGTTCTGCAATTGTGAAAAAGATTGGAGAGCTTGGACGGGACTGCGAGAAAACGGTTGGAGATTATGTGAGAAGTATAAAGGATGCTATAAAGTGAGATGGAATTTCAGTTTGAACCAGAGAATAATACAATGAGGTTTGCCCCAAATTGTGGGGCGAACCTCATTGTTTGTTTCTATGCAGTAATGATAACATAGGTTTTGGCGCTACACAATAATATGAAAAAATCATAAAAGGTGTTTAGATGTCTAAAGATAATTGTTCTTCTGCATCCTCACTATTATCTGGCGTATAGGGAATGGAAATTGTATCTTCATCATATTCATCGGTTGGTTTAGTACGAACTTTATGAGTATATAATTTCTCCATTGGTAATGAAGAATGTGTTTGCATTTTCTTATTGTAATTGATAAGTAAAGTTTCGGCATAGCCAAGCGAGCCAACACGTCGTTCTTTAGCATTTCGGATAATTTGCTTGACTGAAAAAATCCCATTCTTTTCTTTGAAAATATCATCCCGTAATGAATCGCCGAATGCGTTAATAAGTCGAGCTACACCATTAAGCATATTAGCACTTAAGGAATGGTTTTCGCCTTCCCATGTACCAATACAGAGTCTTAGTGTTCGGTCAAGAGTATGATAGCCGTATTTATCATATATCTGCTCAATCGTTGAAACAGCACATATTCCTCCGGGGATGGAACTGCTGGTAATGATAAGGTCGTATGATTCAACGAGTGAATTTATAATCAGATGTTTATCACTTCCGGCTTCAAGGTTAGCCATAAATATTTCATAAGGCAGCAGAGGCTTTACATATTTCATCTGATTAGCAAAAATATCTGCTTCATGCTCATAAATTAGGTCATCATAAATCATACACCATACAGGTGTTTCTCTGGAGCCTGAGACAAGAGCTACTATTTCAATCGTATGCTGTCCGTTGAAGACATAATTAATACCGTCACGACGGGATACTTTTACAGGATTGATTTGGCAAAGGTCAAAATTATCGGCTGCCTTTTGAACATGCTTAATTGATAAGTTTCTTTGATAGTCCTGATTTGATACAAGGTTTTTAATTGGTATCAGCTCATAGTGCACATTTGGCACATATGCTGAATAATCATCCATTATGTGATTCCTCCTTTGTTAGTGCCATAAGTTCTTCAATAGCACATTTTATATTTTCTAATTGTAGCCGAAGGCGTTTTCGTGCTTCCGGAGTTATCGTGTCGAAATTTGTGTTTTTCTTAGTTCTGCTCATGGAACTTATCCATGTAGGGATTGTAAGTGTGAGACTGGATACTTCTGCATCCGGATCATATTTCGGTAGTTGCTTTATAGGAATTTCACCTTGAGGAATTGGTTGTGGAGGCTTCTGTTTGGGAACTTTAGGTAAAGGTTTCCACTGTAATTCATGGCGCAAGTCGGAATATGTAATTTGACCTTCGGTTTCATTGGATAGATACTCCAATAAACTGTTTAATTCTGCCTTAGATAATTTGGCTAAGTTAATCAAATTATCATGTGAAACTTTAATGCTGCCAGAAAGTATTTTTTTAGCAATAGCAGGGCATTTTTCCAAAATAACATCTAAAGTTTTGGCGTATATCCCATATTTATATACGGTGTTGTGTGATATGTTATATTCTTTTCCCATTTCCATCGCTGTTTTATTATGACTGGGAATAGAACCAAATTTCTTTGCCTGAAAGATTTCTTCCCGTGTAGCAGTATGTTGATTGATGCCACGTGCATTTTTAGCACCGATAATTTTCTCGGTCTCATATTTTTTCCCAATTAAGTATTTCTTAGTCTCATCGGAGATATTGCGTCTGCCAAGTTGATTTGCACATATCCAGGCAATAACCTCATCCCTATCTTTAAAAAATAAATATCTTTTACGAAATGGAATGTTGTGCTTTTGGCAGATGGTATAACGATTATGTCCGTCAACTAAGATGTTATTCCATATAACAAGTGGTTCCAAACAACCTTCAGCCATAATATTTTCTTCGAGTTGTTCAAATTCTTCCTTGGTTAAAGGAGCGAGTAGTGTTTTAAATTCTTCATCAATAATTAAAGATTCCATTAAGCCCTCTTTTCTGTTCCATAGAGAATGCAATCATCTATGGAAAACTTAACTATTTCAAAGTCAGGGAGATAATCTCCATAAATGCGATACGCTTTCATAGATTCGCATTGTGCGCTTATAGATTTAAGGTTTTCAAGAAGTATTGTGCTGTATAATTCAAAACTTTGCCCCTTTTTAATGCGTTCATAACATACATGGTGAGCCAACTTGTCAGAGCTTAGTCCTTTCATTATTGCAATAGATTTATCATCCGGATTTACAAGAAGTTGAATGTATTCAGGGCAACCTAAGGTATTAAGCGTAACTTTGTGAATTCTTATCAGATTTCGTTTTAAATCAATTGACAGAGTTGGTTTCTGTAAAGATGGTTGTCTGTTCATAAGCATTTTCCTCACTTTCTTTTTGTTCCTTTTTTCGTTTGATTTGTTCCTTAACACCAAAGATGGTATAGCCATCAAATATATTGATTTGTAAAAGGTTTTGATGTTCTTCTACCGGAAGACCGAACTGGTTTTTCCATTCCTCAGGATAAGATGCGGTGCGAGAAGTGATTTCTCTGTTATCATCAGTGATCTTTTTCACAAATATTTCAGGACTATTTAGGTCAAAGACAAACAACAATTCATTGTTTGATTTGATAAGTTTACCGAGCAGCTTATAGCGGTATTTTGGGTTCCAGTCCATAAGACTTAAAAGTTTTCCGTAGAATACCCGACATGTAATTTGCTTCGGACTTCTTTTACTTGTAGCAGAGCACCATCGGAAAGAATCTTTTGCGTCTTCGGTGCAAGGTCTTACAGCTACTTTTTTAGCATCTGGATTTACTAATAACTGTACATAATCAATCTGTGGAAGTTTCTTTACGCAAGCGGTGTTAACATATACCTTGTTATCACTAAATGTAAGAGTAGGTTCAAAGGTGTGGGCGAAAAACTCACCACGCACAACCTGATAACCGTCAAAAGTAAATGTGGAATCTTCCATAATTTCTATGCCACCATCTAATACAGTGGCTTTGTTTGTTTCATAATTATCCATGGTTTCCTCCTAGTTCATGAAGTATTTCAGTTAAGTTTTGTCTTATTTGTTCCGGTGTTGATACATTCAAATCGGTTGTTTCAAATGGTGTTCCGGGTTCTTCGGTATGCCATTCGTCTATATTAAGATTTTGATTCATTGCAGCATAGTACTCTTCGCCAAAACCTTCTGCCCATTTAGCAGGGTAAGCAATGATACTGTTCTTACCTGTCGTTAAAGGAGACAGTTCTTCGTCCATATTATGTGATGATGGGATAATAATTTCAGTATCCTTTAAGTCAAAGAGAAGGAATGAATCCTTGTCCTTTTGCTTTTTATATCCTGTGGCACGATATTTGTTATTTGTGTCCCATGATAAAAGTTCGTACAGCATAGGCATAAATGAAGTTGCGGAAATTGTTTTTGCAACAATATTTCCATTATGTTGTCTTGCCCACTGATAGGAGTATTTGCTGTCCTTTTTTGCTTTTCTGACAGCAAGAAGTTTCTTTTCTGGATGAATCAGTATATCTATGTATTGAATATTATCCATTTTACGAATGCCAATTATGCCAAAAGTAATACTGTCAGGTGAAAAGGTTACAGCCATTTTATCTTTGGTTTGAAAAAATTCTGCATGTGCAATTTCGAATCCACGAAGGTCAAATTCTCCTTCATTTGCTTCTATTGTGTCGTTTATCATTTCTACATCCATAGGAATACTTCTTGAGGCATTTATATAATCACTAGATGAAAATCCAGCCCATCGGGGATGGATTGGAACAAAACCTGTTAAAATACCTTTGTCAATCACATGGAGAGTAGGAAGAATTTCTTTATTTCCGTATTTTGCATTACTAATCATGTGTTGAACAGCAATAAAATCATCTCGCGATATAAGAGGTTCGTGGTGATCTCGTTTGCGATATTGATTTCTGTCTTGTTTGTTTTTCTTTGATTTATGGTCAAGATAGTTTGGTGTAAATGTTTTGCGAGCAAGAACATCACCACAGTGACGCTCATTTTGTAGTATTTGTAGTATGCTTCCAGTAGACCATCGGGTATTTCCTTTTTTCGTCTTGCGTTTAAGTGTTGATAATGTTTCAGCAATTTCAGCTGTGGAATAGCCGGAAAGATATAAATAAAAAATCAATCTGACTGTCTTGGCTTCTTCTTCATTAACAACCAGATTTCCTTCTTCATCATGGTCGTATCCCAATAAAGTAGGGGTTAAGAAAATACCTCTGCGAAATCGCATTTCTATTGATGAGTTCATAATTTCACTTTTTGTATGGCTTTCTTCCTGAGCAAGAGTGGCAATAAAGGAAAGACTCATTTCACTATTCGCATTTAGTGTAAAAATACCTTCTGTTTCAAACATTATTCCGACTGGCGGATTCAGACTTTTCAATTCTCGTTGGTATGAGATACAGTCAACAATATTTCTTGCAAAACGGGATACACTTTTGGTGAGTATGATATCAATTTTGCCAGCTTTACAATCTTCAATCATACGAAGAAATGCATCACGGTGCTTTAAGGATGTGCCGGAAATGCCTTCATCTGCATATATCTCAACAAGTACCCAGTTGGGATGTCGTTTTATTACGTCCATGTAATGGTTCTTCTGCAATTCATAAGATGAAGTCTGACGAGGATCATCAGTAGATACTCTTACATATACGGCAATTCTTTTTAAACTGGAGTCTTCCATTATAGAAGCTTGTGGAAGTGCAGGAATAAAATCCAGTTCATCAAAATCAATACCCTTGTATCGCTGTCTTATTTTGTCTTTTAATACGACGGTAGATTCTATTTTTTTCTCAGTCTCATTCATTTTGTACATCTCTTTTCTATGTGTTTTGATTATTATATTTTTTTCATAAACAAAAAGAAATAAACCAGAGGTCAAGTCCTTAACCTGTGGTTTATTTCCAAGCAAATTTTTTTATGATTATATTATGAATTGGCAAAAAAGCATTTAATCATTAAAGAAGCGATTGCCTTTTAAAAACATAACCAAGTCTCTAAAGAAATCTCTTTCTTTGTTATTACAATCCTTAAGTAACTGATCAAATTCTGTGGAAATCGTAATATCAGAGTGAGAGACATAGTCTGTCAAGAGATGATTTGGTGTGACAGAAAGTGCAGCAGCTATATTGATGATAGCGGATAAGCTTATCTGTTTCTTGCCAGTTTCTATATAGCTTATGTATGGAACGGAAAGCTCCGCTTTTTCTGCCAGTTCCATTTGTGAAATGTTTTGTTTCATCCGATAATATCGGATTTTCTTACCTATTAACTTGTAATTTATATTCATAATGAAGACCTCCGTTTATCTGTATTTAGTTCAGATAATGAAGGTGGACTTCGAATGTGAATATGTGGTATTTTACATAACAAAGCTCTCCTACACTTAGTTGATAGATTCATCACATAAAAAAGAGGTTTGCCCCAAATTGTGGGGCGAACCTCTTAGGATACACTTTATGAACTAATCATATCATTAACTTGCTTAAAGTACAATAATATGAAAAAATCATAAGAGGCGAATAAGGTCGAAACTTGCGATGAAAAGTATTTGACAATACTAATTTTATCAAATAGAGTTATAAGTGTGCAAGATGTCAACTATAAGAAGTTATACGAGGCGATAAGAAATGAACAAAAGAAATGGAAAGAATGCAATTAAGTACATTGCAAAAAAAGAAAATATATCGGAGAATGAGGTTAAGGCAGAAATAAATAAAGCCATAGATATTGCATATGCTTCGAGAGAGGAACATCAAAAATGGGTAGAGTTATTTGGAGACAGAAAACCTACTCCGGAAGAGTTTATTGATGTAATAGCTGGAAGTTTAAAAAGATAACAGGAACAATACAAGATAAGTATCGCTCCTGCTATTCAGGTTTTTTGTATTCTAGTAAATCTGAAATGGAACAGTCGAGAGTGTTACAGATGCGGATGAGAACATCAACATCAAGTCTGGTAATAGTACCGTTTAAGTAACCATTCAACTGTGCCCTTTGCAATTCTGCTCGCTGGCAAAATTTATTCTTACTTAATCCGGCAGCATCGAGAAGTTCTTTTAAATGTATTTCTATAGTTCCCTTGTTGTCCAAAGTCAAAACCTCCTATATAAATGATAAGTATATTATAGTCTTTTTATCTTTATTTATTCAGTTATAACATTCTAATTATAAGCAAATAAATATAGGAAGTTATACGATGTAGAGAAAAGGAAATCTTTGAACAGAAGAAACGAAAGGATGGATAAGATGGAGTTTACAATTCATGATAAAATACGATATGAGTTCTTTGAAGCATTGCTGCCAGAAATACTTTGTAATGGTGATGAGAATGAAAAGAGAACATACTTGAGCTATGTTATAAACGATGCAGAGCAGTTTATTCCGGATATGGTAGAAGAACTTTATACAGATGACGGGGAAACATGTCCATTTCAGCAGAAAGACTATGCTATAAATAGATTTGAAAGAGGCGGGATTTATTATGTGCAGATTAATCTGCCGATGTTTGAATCGAAAGTAAATGAAATTCATAGAGCATATCTTCTTTACAATCAAAAGGACGATAGTATTACAGATTATAAGTACTTTATTATTAAAAAGTTTTATGAGACGGGATGTGTCCACATAGTAAATGTGTCATCGACAAAAAGAGGTTTGTTGGGGACAGAGCTTACCGATAAAATTGGAGATATGGAATATGAGTATTGGAAGTTGGCTCAGAATTATTGTGAATTGATTTGTATGGATGCTGAAGAAAAAAGGTAGTATTTATACCACAGGTATAATTTACAAGCTAAACTTTTTGTGATATGATGACGATGTATTTAAAAGAAAAAAGCGGAACTTAATGTTCCCGGAAAGGAAAAAGACATGGCAACAATAAATCGTTTATTTAGCAAATATATTGAAAGTTATACCATGGCACATCTCGACTCAAGCGAGCTGGGCTCATCTTTTGTGCACTCATCTTTTGATAAGCAGATAACGATGAATTGTTTTGTTGATACCGGGAACAGTGAATAACTGTAGGTTAATATAAACATGTATTGTATGCCGCTTACTCAAATGATGGGTAGGCGGTTTTTTTATGCAGAGTTGGCTCAACTGGTACAGCATCGGTCTTGAAAACCGACATTCCGAAAGGATATCAGGGTTCGAATCCCTGGCTCTGCGTTATGCTCGGATGGTGAAATTGGCATACACACCTGACTTAGGATCAGACGCCTAACGGCATGAGGGTTCGAGTCCCTCTCCGAGCACGTCCAATGTAAAATTGCAGGAAAGGAAGAGAATTATGTTAGAGATTAAAGGTAAAGTAAATACAGCAATCTGCTACGCATCTGTTATTGAAGATGAAGCAATAGAGCAGATTCGTAGAATGTGCGATTATGAATTTACATCCGGTTCAAAGGTGCGAATTATGCCTGACGTACATGCAGGTAAGGGTTGTACTATAGGTACCACTATGACCGTTATCGACAAGGCGGTACCTAATGTGGTAGGTGTGGATATCGGTTGTGGTATGTATACGGTGAATATTGGAAAGATTGAAATTGATTTTGAAAAGCTGGATGAGGCTTGCCATTATGTACCTTCAGGAATGAATGTATGGCAGGGTAGACAGGAACGCTTTGATTTAGAGAAACTTCGTTGCTATAGGGAATTAAAGGACAGTAAAAGATTGGAGAGAAGCTTAGGAACCCTTGGCGGCGGAAATCACTTTATTGAAGTGGATGTGGCAGCAGATGGCACAAAATATCTTGTCATCCACACAGGCAGCCGAAATCTTGGTAAGCAGGTGGCTGAGATTTATCAGAGACTTGCCATAGACCTTAACAGAGGTATGGAAGATTATTTTGAGCAAAGAGATGAAATTATCCGTAAATACAAGGAACAGGGTAGACGTTCTGAAATTCAGGAGGCATTGAAATCGCTGAAAAATGAGAAGTACCATGGAGAAACTTCTATGCCGGAAGACTTATGTTTCCTTTACGGTAAGTATTTTGAAAATTATTTGGCAGACGTTGAAATCTGTCAGCAGTTTGCTAAAAGAAACCGTGAACTTATTGCAGCGGTAATCCTGGGTAGATGTGGTCTTACAGCAATTGACGCATTTCATACTATTCATAATTATATTGATACAGATGAAATGATTTTAAGAAAAGGAGCCATTGCGGCTCACAAAGGAGAGAAAGTGCTGATTCCAATTAATATGAGGGATGGAAGTGTGCTTGCTGTAGGGAAAGGTAATCCTGAGTGGAACTATTCAGCGCCTCATGGGGCAGGAAGGGTAATGTCACGAAATAATGCGAAAAAGACCTTAAGTATGGAGGAATATAAAAAAGAGATGGAGGGTATTTATACAACCTCAGTAAACGAAGATACATTGGACGAAGCACCTATGGCATACAAATCTTTGAGCGACATCATTGATGTCATTGAGGATTCCGTAGAAGTGTTAGAAGTTTTAAAACCTATTTATAATTTTAAGGCATCAGAACCGGCGAAGTTTGGAAAAAACATGAGATAATTCATTCTTCCCGGTATGCCGGGAAGGAGGACATCATGGCAATTCCAACAATAGATATGATTGGAACGGGCCAGAATATCAATAGATTAAGACAGGCAGCAGGTATTTCTGTAAGAGATTTGCAGGATGTTTTCGGGTTTGCAACGCCGCAGGCTATCTACAAGTGGCAACACGGCACGGCTCTCCCCACAATAGACAATTTGGTTGTATTGGCAGCTGTATTGGGTGTAAAAGTTGATGATATTTTGGTCATGAATGATGCGCAGATAATTATGTCTGCTTGAAAAAATGAATAGTGCGAGTTTGAAAATGGCTCGCATATATGGCGGCTGTAGCTTAATTGGTAGAGCAGTGGATTGTGGTTCCACCGGTTGCGGGTTCAAGTCTCGTTGGTCGCCCTTTATTATGATTTAATCATAATAGGTAAGTCCGTTTTTTGGTACGCAGATTTACGGTATAATTACGGAGAAGTAGTACAGAGAGTTTGGAGGTGGTGTTAATGAAAAAGATACCAACATTATTTGAAAGAGTTTTTGAAAATCATAAAAAAGTAGATATAAAGCCTAATGTAGCCCCGGGGATGGAATGGGTTCTTGAAAGTCAGGGAATTGCTACAGAAAAGATGGATGGAAGCTGCTGCGCAATTATAGGCGGTGAGTTTTATAAAAGATATGACGCTAAAAAGGGGAAAACTCCGCCTGAAGGAGCAATTCCGTGTTGTGAACCAGATGCCGTAACAGGACATTGGCCACATTGGGTGAAAGTAAATGTTGATGACAAAGGCGATAAATGGCATGTGGAGGCATATAAAAACTCTGGTGGGAAAGAACTGTCAGACGGGACATATGAAGTAATCGGACCTCATTTTAGAAATAATCCTCATGGCTTAGAACAGGATATTTTAGTTCGTCACGGAGAAAAAGTATTGGATGTACCAAGGAGTTTTGAAGGAATCAAAAAATATTTGGAAGAGCATTGTATAGAGGGTATCGTATTTTGGAAAGATGGCGAACCGCAGTGTAAAATCAAAAGAAGTGATTTTGGATTTGAGTGGAATGGAGGTGACAGAAGATGATAGCCACACTTTATAAACCTTTTCAGCATTGGTCTGAGAATGGTTCGGTCTATATTTTGTCGGATTTGCACTTTGCTGATAGTGATTGCAAACTTATGGCTCTTGATTGGATAGAGCCGGAAGAACAGATAAAAATAATTAATGACATGGTTATGAAGAATGATACCTTTGTGTGTCTGGGAGATGTAGGAAAGGCTAAGTATGTAGCGGATATTAAAGCCCGTAAGAAAATTCTCTTATTGGGTAATCATGATAACAGGGGCGATTATAAAGATTATTTTGATGAGATTTACACAGGTCCATTGTTTGTTGCTGATAAGATTCTTTTGTCTCATGAACCGGTATATGGACTCCCGTGGTGTTTAAATATTCATGGACATGACCACAATAATGTGGAAGCCTATGCCGATGGTTGTAAACATCTTAATCTTGCAGCGAATGTATGTGGATATCGCCCTGTAAATCTTGGAAAGCTTATCAAGGAAGGTATTCTTGCTGACATTACAAGCATTCACAGAATGACCATTGACAGAGCGATTGAGAAAAAAGCGAGGCGAGGAGAATGATATATTTTACCAGTGATTTGCATTTAGGACATAATGCAGTAGTGCGAATGCAAAATCGCCCATTTGCTGATGCAGATGAAATGGATAAGGTGCTTATAGCAAATTATAATGCGGTAGTTCATAAAAATGATACGGTGTATTTGCTTGGAGATATCTGTTTTCGGATAGGGATAGATAGGGCAAATGAATTGATCGCGTCCTTAAATGGAAAGAAAATTCTCATCAAAGGAAATCATGACAAGAAGTATGATGAGAGTTTGTTTGAGGATGTGCGTGATTTTATGTCGATATCTGTAAACGGAATGAATATCTCACTTATGCACTATCCAATGCTTTCATGGCCTAAGAACCATCATGGAAGTTTTATGCTGCACGGGCATATTCATTCAGATGGTATCTATAATTTGGAGAACCTGGAGGCAGGAATACGCCGGTACGATGTAGGTGTAGATGCAAATAATTATTACCCGATATCTATCAATCAGATAGAAGAGTTCTTTAAAAGTATTATGCAGGATGCATAGTGGTTTATACCACAGGTAGAATGACAAAAGGCAGCAAGCAATATATAATATAATCAAGAAGAGCGGAACAGATAAGTTCCAGAAAGGAAGAAAAGACTATGACAACAGTATTATTTGCAAACAATCTTTATAGTGAACGATATAGCTATAGTTATGCTGTGCTTAAAGAGAAAGAGCAGAGCTTTAGTGTTGTGCGTTCATATAAGATTGGAAAAGGCAAAAATACTTTGTTAGATATAGGCTCATAAGAGCAGATTTTCTTAAGTGATTTGTACCGCTTATCTTTGTGAATGCAAAAGGTAGGCGGTATTTTTTTGCTCCATTAACTCAATGGTAGAGTAACCGGCTTTTAACCGGTAGGTTGTGGGTTCAAATCCCATGTGGAGTATTTTGGCTCCCTAGTCTAAAGGTTAGGACATCGGCCTTTCAAGCCGAAAATGCTGGGTTCAAGTCCCGCGGGAGTCATTATGGATGGGTATGCCTAGCGGCGAGGGCAGCGGACTGTAAATCCGTCACAAAGAAACACCGCAGGTTCGAGTCCTGCCCCATCCACTTATGTTTGCGTGTCCGAGAGGTTTAAGGTGTCACCCTGCTAAGGTGATGTGCGAGAAATTGCACCGAAGGTTCGAATCCTTCCGCAAACGTTTTGCTCTGATAGTCTAATGAAGAGAATATCCGGCTACGAACCGGAAGATATAGGTTCGATTCCTATTCGGAGCATTGATTTTAATGTGCAAAGGATGATATACTCTTTTAGAGGCAACATGTAGAAAGAGGTTGCCATGGAAAGAATAATAAAAGTAAATGCAGAAAGCGGATATCATTATAAAAGTGTTCCAACTCTAAAGCTCAAAGGTGATTATTTGAAAACCTTTGGATTCGACATAGATACGAAAGTATCGGTCAAGCTCGATTCAGAGCAGATAATTATTACCCCGATTAAAGAAGAAGTAGATATTAATATATAAACAGAAAATCGTGTTGCCTCTAAATTGTTCGTTTTCATATTCATTTACTTGTGTTACAATTAAGAAAAGTAGTAGTAGATTCTATAGGGGATGATAAGGTGTTGGGTATAGTAAAAAAGATTATGTTTGAAATAAAGATGCTTTATCTGGATACGCAATGGAGAATGTTCTCGTTTAATTGTTGGGGAGCATATCCACCTTCTTTTTATTACAGGTATACTGATGAAGAGAGAGCGAAAATGTGGGAAAAAGAGAAGGTAGAATTGTTGAAAATCCTAGAAGGATTTGAAGATTAGTGCAATATTGGTTGGTATAAGTCCGTATTAAGGGACAGGATATAGTTTAGAATTGGAATCAAGATAGAGATAGTCTATCGAGATTCCTTTTTTATTGCGAAATGGAGGGTGTGTTATGGAACGGATTTTTTATTGGCTTAAGAAAAGTTTTAACCTTAATTGGAGACATTGCAATAGGTTTTGTCCTATGTGTGAGTACTATGAGACTTGTAAAAATGATGATGTACTAGGCTGACAGAAAGAAGGTGTTCGTATGAATGATATTGCATATTTCACAAAGGTCCAGTTTGAAACAGTAACACGGTTTGGACAAGTTGAAGATCGGATGATTTTAAATATTCCACAGAGAGAATTATCGTTTCAGGTGTTTAGGTGGAAAAAACAAATGCCTGCAATATCGGGATATACAACAGAAGACTTCCATGGTCATGTGTATTCCTTTAATAAAAATATACCGGCTCGAGTTGTTAGAAACGGAAAAACGAAGAAATCACTTCTGGAGTCAGAACAGTATGAAGAACAGGTGGTGTTCTCTTATGGAGTGCGTTTGACAGAAGAACAGATTGAGGATTTGTTGCCGTATTGTAATGCAAAGGAATTTGATACATACAGGAATAAGAAAATGTCTATGAGTGATGAAGGTTATGTTGGGTATAGAGATGAAGTGACTATGAGATTTTGTGGAATCACAGATTCATATATCCCTTTGTTAGAGTTGTCGATGTCTTATTTCTATGATGAAGAGCATGAATGGCCCAGCGAAAGGCTGTATCGGTATTTGGTGCAGACATATTTTAATGAGAATAAGAAAACTAAGGGATGGGGACCAACATATGGTGCGTTTTCGCTGTTTTGCTGAGTGGAGTGTAGAAGTTTAAGGGTAAAATTGCAGATTTTGTCATTTGGATTGAATTATTTACTGAAAAACAGACTGTATGACTTCTCAAACAATCTGATTGCGAATACGACGGATTTATGATATACTAGGACTGTCGATGAAAACAATCGTAAGTCAGAAAATTGGGAGGATGCTGCATGGTGGCAGAACGTACAAAAATCAACTACAAACCATTGTGGAAACAGTTAATTGATAAGGATATTTCTAAGCAGGAACTTAGGGATAAAACTTCCATTGCCAGAAGCACTATGGTTAAGATGGCTAATAATGAATATGTTGCAATGGATGTATTGGTAAGGATATGCATTGCACTTGATTGTGGAATGGATGACATAGTAGAAATTGAAAAAAATAACGGAGGAAACTAAAATGGCGGACTTAGAGAACAGCAAAGACTTAATTAGTGTTTTATGGAGTGGGGCGGATATACTTCGTTCTAAAATGGATGCAAATGAATATAAGGATTATTTGTTAGGAATTGTATTCTATAAATACCTGTCGGATTCGTTTTTGATTAAGGTATATGACCTGATTTATGATGAAAAACCAGAGAGCTTAAAAGAAGCACTTGAAGCTTATAAGGAAGCGTTGGAAGACGAAAGTGCAGAAGAGTTGAAGGAGCAGATTAAGTCAGAGTTCCATTATGTGATTGAGCCAGAACTTACATATACATGTTTGGCAGACGCTGCTAGAAATAATTCGTTTAATAGAGAGTCATTACAGAAAGCCTTTAATAATATTGAGCAGAGTGATCCTTTGTTTGCTGACTTGTTTACAGATATTGACCTGTATTCCAATCGTCTCGGTACCGGTGACCAAAAGCAGAGTGATACAATATCCAATTTGCTTAAGGAAATTGATAAGGCAGATTTGTTAAACTCAGATGCAGATGTATTAGGTAATGCTTATGAATATTTAATTGGACAGTTTGCTTCTGAAACCGGAAAGAAGGCAGGAGAGTTTTATACTCCGCAGGCGGTATCTAAAATTTTAACAAAGATTGCGATTAACGGACAAGAAGATAAGATGGGATTGTCGGTCTATGACCCTTGTATGGGTTCTGGTTCACTTTTGTTGAATGCTAAAAAGTATTCATCGCATCCTAGAACTATTAAGTATTATGGACAGGAACTGATGACTTCAACTTTTAATCTTGCACGAATGAATATGTTCTTACATGGTATCGTGCCAGAGAATCAGATTCTTCGCAATGGCGATACCCTTGATGGGGATTGGCCTACCGGAGAAGAGACAGATTTTAACATGGTTCTTATGAATCCACCGTATTCTCAGAAATGGTCAGCGGCAGCAGGATTTTTGCAGGATGAAAGATTTAGTGACTATGGTGTGCTTGCTCCGAAGTCAAAGGCAGATTATGCATTTTTGCTTCATGGTTTATATCACTTAAAGAATAATGGAACAATGGCGATTGTATTACCACATGGAGTTTTGTTTAGAGGTTCTACGGAAGGAACAATCAGGGAAAAGTTATTGCGTTCCGGAAATATATATGCAGTTATTGGTTTACCTGCAAATTTATTCTACAACACATCTATTCCTACATGCATTATCGTCTTGAAGAAGCATAGAGACGGCAGAGACGTATTGTTTATTGATGCGTCAAAGAAGTTTGAAAAAGGCAAGAAGCAGAATGCGATGACTGATGCAGATATTGATTCTGTATTGGAATTGTATAATAAGAGAGAAACTGTAGAAAAAGAATCTTATCTTGCAAGCTTTGAGGATATTGAGAAAAATGATTTTAACCTCAATATTCCAAGATATGTTGATAACTTTGAAAAGGAAGAGGAAATTGATTTAAATACCCTTCTTGCTGATATGGAAGATACTGATAAGCAGATTAGTGAGGTTCAAGCAGGTTTTGTTTCAATGCTTAAGGAACTGACATCAGATGATGAAAGTATTATGTCATCTTTAAATGGCTTTATCAGAATGATTGAGGGGTGAGAGATATGAGTAAACCGAAAATAAGATTCAAAGGTTATACTGATGCTTGGGAACAGCGTAAGTTAGGTGAGATTGCTACATTAAACGGAAGAATTGGATTCAGAGGATATACTCAAAAAGATATTGTTGCAAAATCGGATGGGGGATATCTTACTTTTAGTCCAACTAATATC
>JAAYYM010000609.1 GCA_012515365.1 Clostridia bacterium | reverse complement strand
TATCGGTGCTGAGATGAATTCGTATTTTGAGGATGCGTTTGAAGCATTTTTCAAAAAACGAAAAGAAAGACGGAAGAATATGAAACAAGGCGATGAATCATAGAATATTTCTGTTTATATAATCATAAGACATGTGTTATTATGTGCGTATAATCAAAGAAAGTGGCAATACTATATATACGCATAATCAAAATCTTTAACAACTGAACCCGAGTGTATAATTGAAGAGGGTGAGCAAAAATGATTTTAAAGAGAACAGTACAAATCAAGGATTGGCGAAAAGTTTAACTTGACATTCCCAACAGAATTGCCTAGAATAAATACAATTAATCAAATAATGAAATGCCACGAAGGTGCAGGCAGTAATGCCATAGAATATGATTTTCTTTCAGAGAGAGGAAGCCATCGGCTGTAAGTTTCCTTAAGTTCAGATGATATTCGACATTCACACCGGAGCAGCTTCTTTGAAAGAAGAGTTTTAAGTAAGATAGTAGAAGAAGACGTCAATGCACGTTACGCATTTGAGTGTCCGAATCATTGATTCGGGAATTTGGGTGGTACCGCGATTATATTCGTCCCTCTATTGAAAGATAGAGGGACGCTTTTTATTTCATGGAACATGTGATCTGAGAAATAGAATGCAAGCAACAGAAAGGAGCAGCGATATGAACGACAAATTACAACAAATCAAGGATGAAGCATTTAAGCAGATACAGGCATCAGATGCCCTTGAAAAATTAAATGAGGTCAGAGTCAATTTCCTTGGTAAAAAAGGACAACTGACAGAAGTACTGAAAAGCATGAAAGACGTAGCACCGGAAGACAGACCAAAGGTAGGTCAAATGGTCAACGATGCACGTGCTGAAATTGAAAAAGTATTGGAAGAGACAAAAATCAAAATGGAGCGTGCAGTCCGCGAACAGCAGATGAAGATGGAGACAATCGATGTCACACTTCCCGCAAAAAAAAGTGAACTCGGACACAGACATCCTGATACCATTGCACTTGAAGAGGTAGAAAGAATTTTCATTGGCATGGGCTACGAGGTAGTAGAAGGTCCTGAAATCGAAACAGACTACTACAACTTTGAAGCACTCAATATCCCGGCAGACCACCCTGCAAAGGACGAGCAGGATACCTTCTATATCAATGGTGACTTCCTGTTACGTACTCAAACATCAGGAACACAAGTACACGAAATGGAAAAGGGAAAACTCCCCATTAGAATGGTAGCACCCGGCAGGGTATTCCGTTCCGACGAAGTAGACGCAACACATTCCCCGTCCTTCCATCAGATAGAAGGATTGGTCATCGACAAGCACATTACATTTGCAGACTTAAAAGGAACACTAGCCGAATTTGCCAAAGAATTATTTGGAGAAGACACAAAAGTTCGTTTCCGTCCACATCATTTCAATTTTACAGAACCCAGTGCAGAAATGGACGTATCCTGTTTCAAATGTGGAGGTTCCGGCTGTCGCTTCTGTAAAGGAACCGGTTGGATCGAAATTCTAGGCTGCGGTATGGTACACCCCAATGTACTCCGCATGAGCAAAATCGACCCC
>JAAYYM010000608.1 GCA_012515365.1 Clostridia bacterium | reverse complement strand
TGCTTCTTCCTGCCTTTGTTTATCAATACAATCTCTGACCGCAATTTCTTCTGTCAGCATATTTATTTTATTTTCTAGTTGTGATAGTTTCACCGATATTGAAAATAGTTTATACAGAATCAGAAAAATGATAACTAGAAAAACAAGATTAACCGGGGATTCAATTCCTATCTTTGCAGCTGTCCACATGGCAACCTCTGGAAAGATACTTAGGAAGAAAAGAAAGAAAGATAAAAAGAACCAATACATCGCAGCCTCTATATTCATTTGAGATTTTTGTATCTTTCTCACAGCATATCCACACGATATGACAGAGACGATAACTAAGATCAGTCTAAGGATGGTTGACATCATTTTCTCCCCTTTCTAAAAGCCTGAATAAACACGATAGAAAAACTCATGTAAAGCATATACCTGATCGACTTTGCAAGGCTCAGATAGCTCTCTCCTGCAATTCTGTCATCCATAACCACTTGGATTTCTTTCACTTTTGCTCCGGTTTTGATCAAATAGGATATCGTATCAGGTTCTGGTCCATAATTAATCTTATTAGCAAATTCTTTAATAATATGTCGATTAAACATTCTCATTCCCGATGTAGGATCTTTCATACGAAATCCTATTGTTACATTAATCCAAAATGAAATCCAGTTGCTTCCCAGCATTCTTAATGAATGAGGTTTTTTCTGAGTAACAAATCTTGATCCAATTGCAATATCTGCTTCACCACTTTCTATGACGCTTGAAAGTGCAGCAATATACTCAGGACGATGCTGTCCATCACCATCTATCTGAACAGCTGCATCATAGCCAAGCTGATCGGCGTAGCGCATCCCAGCCTGTACTGCTCCGGCCAGACCTAAATTGATAGGTAAATCTATTAAATGATATCCCTTATCGCGACATATCTGTGCTGTTGCATCCTTTGAACCGTCATTCACAACAATATAATCATACTGTGGAAAATTAGTGATTAGATTATTTACAACTCGTTCAATATTTAATTCTTCATTATAAGCCGGAATAATGATTAGTATTTTCATGATATCTCTCCATCATAATTTTACATATCTGTCGATATTATAACATCTTTTTCAACCTATTTCAAAAAAGGTGCCACACAAGAATGTGACACCACTTTTAACTAAGATTTATCTGATTCACTTAAGTGAATTTCTTAGAACTTACCTGCATCAGCAGCTTCCTGAATTGAAACAGCTACAGCTACTGTCATACCAACCATTGGGTTGTTGCCGGCGCCGATGAGACCCATCATTTCTACGTGAGCAGGAACTGATGATGAACCAGCGAACTGTGCATCTGAATGCATACGTCCCATAGTATCTGTCATACCATAAGAAGCAGGACCTGCAGCCATGTTATCAGGATGAAGTGTACGTCCTGTACCACCACCTGAAGCTACTGAGAAATATTTCTTTCCTTTTTCATTACATTCCTTCTTATAAGTACCTGCTACCGGATGCTGGAATCTTGTAGGATTTGTAGAGTTACCTGTAATAGAAACGTCTACACCCTCTTTCCACATAATAGCAACACCTTCACAAACATCATTTGCACCATAGCAGTTAACTTTGGCACGAAGTCCTTCAGAATAAGATTTCTTGAATACTTCTTTTACTGTGTTTGTGTATGGATCATATTCAGTTTCAACAAATGTGAAACCATTGATTCTTGAAATAATCTGAGCAGCATCTTTTCCTAAACCATTCAGGATAACACGTAATGGTTTCTGACGAACCTTGTTTGCTTTTTCTGCGATACCAATTGCACCTTCAGCTGCTGCAAATGATTCATGTCCTGCAAGGAAACAGAAACACTCTGTTTCTTCTTCAAGAAGCATTTTGCCAAGGTTACCATGTCCAAGACCAACTTTTCTCGTATCAGCTACTGATCCCGGGATACAGAAAGCCTGAAGTCCTTCACCGATTGCTGCAGCTGCATCAGATGCTTTTTTACATCCTTTTTTGATTGCGATTGCTGCACCTACTGTATATGCCCATTTTGCATTTTCAAAACAGATTGGCTGGATTCCTTCTACAGTTTTATATACATCTAAACCAGCATCTTTCGTAATTTTCTCAGCCTCTTCGATGGAAGAAATTCCATAGCTGTTTAAAACTTCATTGATTTGTTTAATACGTCTTTCATATGATTCAAATAAAGCCATTTCTCTTTCCTCCTCAATTATTCTTTTCTTGGGTCAATGATCTTAACTGCATCATCAACACGGCCATACTGACCACAAGCTTTCTCGTATGCTGTGTTTGCGTCATCGCCTTTTTTCATGAAATCAGTCATCTTTCCAAGACTTACAAACTTATATCCAATAATCATATCATCAGCATCTAAAGCGATTCCGGTTACATATCCTTCAGCCATTTCAAGGTAACGAGGTCCTTTTTTCAAAGTACCATACATAGTACCTACCTGTGAACGAAGTCCTTTACCTAAATCTTCA
>JAAYYM010000607.1 GCA_012515365.1 Clostridia bacterium | reverse complement strand
GGGGACGACTTTGGTCAATAATGAGGACGGAGTCGTGTTTCAGAAGTTTGATCAGGCACTGACTATGATGTAAATATAGTAAAGAAAAGAAAGAGTTCATCGCAAGGATGCACTCTTTCTTTTTTTTTCTGATTAGTATACAATATGATAGGAATGAATCAAAAGGAGTTGAATTATGTTTAAATGCTTTTATCCGGACTTATATCTGGAATCCACTTATGTGGTTCCGTTTGAAGACTTATATCAACAGGGCTATCGGGCAGTTATTTTTGACATTGATAATACCTTAGTACCTCATGGTGCTCCGGCAGATGAGAGAAGTAAGGCATTATTTGCAAGGCTAAAACAAATCGGGTATCAAATTCTGCTATTGTCAAATAATAAAGAAGACAGGGTTAAAATGTTCAATGATGATGTAGATGTTCGCTATATTTATAAAGCGAATAAACCAAGTCGTAAAAATTATTTAAAAGCAATGGAACTGATGCATACTTCTGTCAATCAGACATTATTTGTCGGAGACCAGCTTTTTACGGATGTGTGGGGAGCAAAGCGGACAGGCATTTATAACATATTAGTCAAGCCGATTCATCCAAAGGAAGAAATACAGATTGTATTAAAACGCAAATTAGAAAGAATCGTTTTATATTTTTATTTAAAAGACCAAGGAGCGACGAGACCTCATGATTGACGGAAATACAAAAGTAATGGGCGTGATCGGAAATCCGATCAGACATACAAAATCTCCCCAGATTCATAATGAAATCGCAAGGCTTATGGATCATAATCTGGCTTATCTGCCTTTTGAAGTAAAGAATGATCTGGCGGCTGCGATCAAGGGTGCTTATCATTTGGGAGTGATTGGGATGAATGTCACGGTGCCATACAAAAGTGATGTGATTCCACTATTATGTGAAATAGATGAACAAGCAAAAAAAATCGGTGCAGTGAATACCTTGGTGAGAAAAGAGCATGGGTATAAAGGGTACAATACAGATGTGATTGGTTTGAAACGTGAACTCGATGAAGCCAAAATCCCACTTGAAAATCAGGATGTGATCATCATCGGAGCAGGCGGAGCAGCACGTGCAGCAGCATTTATGTGTGCCTCCTTGGGAGTCAGACATATTATGATCTTAAATCGCAATCCTAAGCATGCGAAAGACCTTGCGGAGGATATCATACAAAGCTATTCACTGGATCCTGCGCATGTGAGTGTTGGTTCCCTTTCGGATGATTTTTCATGGATGACACATTCAGATTATCTTGCAATCCAATGTACAAATGTTGGATTGTATCCGAAATCAGATGAAGTGATTATCGAGCAGGAAGAGTTTTACCAGCATTTATCTTATGCAGTTGATTTGATTTATACACCTAAAGAAACGATATTTATGCAGATGGCAAAGAGGGCCGGTGCCAAAAGCTACAATGGATCCAGAATGCTTTTATATCAGGCAGTAGCAGCATATGAACTATGCAATGATGTAAAAGTACCGAATGAAGCAATCGAGCAGCTGTATCAATTTGTATTTGGTGATCAGTCGAATTTTGTTTTGATTGGCTTTATGGGCGCTGGAAAAACAACAGTGGGAAAGCGATTAGCAGAGCTTTTACACAGCCGCTTTGCAGATACCGATGAGCTGATAGAAGAGCAAGAGGGGCTAAAGATATCTGAAATATTTGAACAATATGGGGAAGCATACTTCAGAGATCTTGAGACAAATCTGTTAAAGAAAATCAATCGTGAGTATACGGGTGTGGTTTTATCAGTTGGAGGCGGAATGCCTATAGCAGAAAGAAATCATATGTATTTAAAAAATATTGGAAAGGTGATATACTTAAAAACAGACGCCGAGTCAGTCAGACAACGTCTGCAACATGATCATAACCGTCCGTTACTGCAGGGACATGATGTAAAGAGGCGGATAACAGATCTGATGGAACTTAGAAATCCAATTTATGAGAAGCTTGCTGATCTGATGATTGATACTAATGATCGAAACGTAGAAGAAATCGTTACAGATATCATAAACGAAATGAGATAAGCTGCGGGAGGGTAACAGAAATGAAAATATTAGTGATAAATGGTCCCAATCTTAATTTTTTGGGAATTCGTGAAGTGGATGTATATGGTCGTGAAGATTATGATGCTTTGTGCCAGCTGATTGCGAAAAAGGCTGCAGCAGAGAATATTCTGGTGGAAAATTTTCAGAGTAATTATGAGGGTGCAATTATTGATAAAATTCAGGAGAACTATTATGACGAGGATTTAATTGGCATTGTGATTAATCCCGGTGCATTTGCCCATTACAGTTATGCCATTCATGATGCACTTGCCTCTGTACCAATGTTAAAAGTTGAAGTGCATATTTCAGATATTACAGAACGTGCTGAGAAATGGAGACATCATTCTGTGACTGAGGCAGCGTGTAGTAAGCTGATCAAAGGTCATGGTTTTATGGGATATTTGGAAGCAATGGACTGGCTGATCGCAAAAGAAAAGGAGAAAAGCGGTAAAAAATAAAAAAAGTTGTTGAAATACATTCTAATATAGGATAAACTATTAAAGAATTATTACGGTCGAATTTAAGGAGGAATATCTAAATGATATCAGCAGGCGATTTTAGAAATGGCTTAACAGTTGAGATGGACAATAATATTTTCCAGATCATTGAATTTCAACATGTTAAACCTGGCAAAGGTGCAGCTTTTGTTAGAACAAAATTAAAAAATATTAAAAATGGTGGTGTAGTTGAGAAGACTTTCAGACCTACTGAAAAATTTCCGGCTGCGCGTATTGATAGAAATGATATGCAGTATTTATATGAAGATGGAGATTTATATTATTTCATGAATATGGAATCTTATGAGCAGATCGCTTTAAGCAGTGAATCAGTTGGAGATGCTCTTAAGTTTGTAAAAGAAAATGAAATGGTTAAGGTTTGTTCTCATAACGGAAATGTGTTTGCAATTGAACCTCCGTTGTTTGTAGAATTAGAAATCACAGATACAGAGCCGGGATTTAAAGGCGATACAGCTACAGGAGCTACAAAACCTGCAGTTGTTGAAACAGGTGCAACTGTATATGTTCCTCTTTTTGTAGATCAGAATGATGTTATTAAGATTGATACAAGAACCGGTGAATATCTTTCACGTGTTTAATTTAATATATTTTGTCTAATAAATAGGAAAGCATTTGTGCTTTCCTATTTTTTTGTCCTTTCCTCTAGATAAGTCTGTATCACTACGCTTATGCGTATCAACAGAGAGGAAGTCAGAATGAATCAAAAAGAATTTTATGAGGAAGTTAAAAATCACATCATTGAATATGTAGGACCTGAAACAGAAGTCAGAATCAATCCGATCAGAAAAAATAATGGAGTAGAGCTAAACAGCCTTTTGATCGCTGAAAAAGATCAGTATGTAATTCCTAATATTTATTTGG
>JAAYYM010000606.1 GCA_012515365.1 Clostridia bacterium | reverse complement strand
TTTATTTTCAAAAAAGAGTTTTTAGAAATGGATGCATTTATTATCAAAACCATTATGCCTACAAAAAAATAAACTTGCTAGCTTTTTAATCCCTTGCATTAAAAAACACAATAAGATATTATCAATAATCCCGATACGATTTTTTCTTATATAGACTGGATTATCTGTTTATGGTTAAAAAAACAACTGCTTGTATTATTATGTACATCTTTTGCATTTCTTTAGCAGTGCCAGCAACAGCAGAGCTCTTTTCCGAAACAAACCGGTATTTGCTAAATGTAAATGCTACAGACACGTCATATAATAGTTTTGTTTTAAAATTTCATTCGCTACCATCTTTGTATGTAAATGACTCTCTTCCGTCAGCATTTCGAATTACTTTTGGAGAAGAAAGAATAGGTCTTGGTGCTAAGGGGATAATTGCTGCAGAGGCTAATCCTGATTCAATTACACCGTATGGTTGTTTTGTCGGGAAAGCGCAATTCGCATCACCCTATCTTGATGCTAAAGTACGTTTGAACTGGTATACACTTAAACAGGTATCGCATACAGAGCCAACAGATGTTGAATTTGAACGTTTCTATTCAGGAAAGGTAACGGCGATAAGTGGAATGTTTGATAACGATTTTACGTTACCTGAAGCATTTTTAACGTTTAAGTATCGTATACTGAATCTATCTATAGGTAAAGAGAAAGTACGATGGGGCCCGGGATATAAGGGAACACTTGCTTTGTCAGGTACAGCACTTACTCCATTCTATTATTATCATCTGAAGTTAAACCTTATGTCAAGAGTTCATCTGTCATGCTTTCTTGCAGGGTATGATGATGATCGTTTTTACAAAAATGAATTCACAGGATTCGATACAATTAAATCTAAAACAGGAAAAACATCAATCGCGTCGTTACCATCCAGATATGGTGTCGGGCAGCGGATCGATATCAGAATAAATGATCATGTACAATTTGGCATTCACGAATTGTGTGGTTTTTATGGATCGAACGATCTGACCCGCTATGCAAATCCGCTTCAGGTGTATTATCTTGGCTATAACAGCGGGACAAATGAAGCGAATATGATGGCCGGATGTGATGTTAACCTGTTATTCAAGCCATTCAGATTCTATGGAGAGTTTCTTGACGATGACATAACGATTTTTGATGATAAAGGCAACCCGAACAAATATGCGTTTCAGCTTGGTGGTGTCTATTACAGAAATAAAATAATCAGGGAAATAGGTTTTGAATATACGCATGTCAGCAAATACACCTATGGACATTACAGCATTCTGAATCGTCATGAATACTGGGGCGAACCACTTGCATGGCCCTGGGGAAATGATCAGGATGTTTTTACACTGCATGTACAAATGAATCCTTGTGATAATATAAGTTTACTTCTGGAAGCGGATTATTGGATTAAAGGGAAAGGTGATCTCAAAGACGAGTGGCTTGTTGATGGCAGACCGGATCTGGATCATGCCCCGTACTGGCCCCGATCCTCTCAAAAAACAATTGAATGTATTGCAACGGTTGAATATCAACCATTCACCTGGATGTCAACAGTGTTCACCTGGAAACCATCAGTACAAAATAAGAAAATGCATAATGATTTATTTGGATATATAGTATTGTCTGTTCCTAAAATTTATTGAGAACCTCATATGTACCCTTCTGGAGCATATCAGAAGGCAGGGGTATTTAATGTGTTTTCGCTCATTTGCGTTTATTGGAACTTCATAACTCTGAACTGATGACAGAGTGCCATATCTTGTGCCAGGTAGCAGCGCAAATCGATATATAGACGTTACTGTGTTTTCGCTCATTTGCGCAAAGGTAAAAGGGAAGCGCATCGGACAGGAATTGTCGGATGACTAAAAATTCACGTCAAGTAAGTTTTTCCCCACATAAAAAAGCAGCCGGACCTCCACTGATGCTGATCTTTACTCATACATAACTCCGGCATTGTGAGGAATCAGTATTTGGATATGATGCTATTGTAATCAATTAATGCTTGTAGAGCATTAATTATTGTAGTAAAAAATTTATAGTACATACCC
>JAAYYM010000605.1 GCA_012515365.1 Clostridia bacterium | reverse complement strand
TACAGAGGCCATTACCCCTAATTGGATGGAAGAAATGCTGATGTTTTCGCAAAGAGAAGATGTAGGTGCGGTCGGTGCCATGCTTTATTATCCTGATGATACTGTTCAGCATGCAGGTGTAATTTTGGGAATTGGCGGCATAGCTGATCATGCACATAAACATTTTCGGAGAGACGCATATGGATATGTAGCAAGACTGACCATAGCTCAGAATCTTAGTGCTGTTACAGGAGCATGTATGATGATGAGAAAAGAATGTTTTGAAGAAGTAGGCGGATTTGATGAAAGACTTGCAGTCGCATTTAATGACATAGACCTATGTATGAAGATAAGGCAAAAAGGGTATTTGATAGTATTTACGCCATATGCAGAGCTCTATCACTATGAGTCGAAATCACGAGGAGTGGAAGACACGCCTGAGAAAAAAAATCGCTTTCATAAAGAAGTATTGCTTTTTAGGGAAAAGTGGATAGGTGTTTTGGATCAGGGAGATCCCTATTACAACCCTAATTTAACTTTAGAACGCGGTGATTTTTCGTTAAATTTTAAAAAAATACGTTAAAACAAAAAAATGATGATAAAATATATATTTAGCATTTTTTATTCCGGAGAGGATATTCTTGTTTATGAATAATTTGTATATAAGGCTGTATGGGTTGTATCAATATCGAGACCTTCTAAAACAGCTTGTTGTCCGAGATGTCAAGCTAAAGTACAGGCGCAGTATTCTTGGCTATTTGTGGAGCGTACTCAACCCTTTGATGACTATGATGGTTCTTGTCATAGTATTTTCAAATCTTTTTCGCTTTGACATCCCCAACTTTCCGGTCTACCTGATAACAGGAAGCACGTTGTTTGGTTTTATGAGCGAAGCTACGACAATGGCGATCGCATCGATCACGGGCAACGCTGCTTTATTGAAGAAAACTTATGTTCCCAAATATGTTTTTACTCTGGCGAGGGTAACCAGTTCTCTTGTAAACATGTTGTTTTCGATGACCGCAATAATTATTGTCGTTCTGATAACCAAAGTGCAAATTACGCCATATATTTTACTTGCTCCCCTAGTGATCGTTGAAGTATATCTTTTCTCTCTTGGATTGGGCATATTTCTCGCTGCCGCTTCGGTCTTCTTCCGTGACCTACAATACCTTTGGGGTATATTTATTACTATGTGGATGTATCTTACCCCGATTTTCTACCCTATAACGATCATTCCGGAAAAATATAGATTCTGGTATTACTGGCTTAATCCTATGACCGGATATGTCTCACAGTTCAGAGATATTGTTCTACATGGCCAAATGCCTGATGTCTATTCTGTTTGTGCAGGTTTTATGATTGCCTTCATTGCTCTTTTAGTCGGAGCATACACTTTCTACAGGAGCCAGGATAATTTTATCCTGTATATATAGCGATGGATAACAGCAAAGTAGTGATCGAAGTACAGAATGCGACTGTGCGCTTTAATATGGCGTGCGAGAGAATCTGCAACCTAAAAGAGTATTTTATAAAGGTGCTGAGGCGGGAGCTGTTGTTCCAGGAGTTCCTTGCCTTGAAGAATATTGACCTTACCATACGGGAAGGGGAATCCTGGGGATTCGTCGGAGTCAACGGTTCAGGAAAATCGACACTGCTAAAACTCATTTGCGGAATTTTAAAGCCATATAAAGGGACAGTCAAAACGTACGGACAAATCGCTCCGCTTATTGAGCTCGGTGCAGGATTTGACGGAGAACT
>JAAYYM010000604.1 GCA_012515365.1 Clostridia bacterium | reverse complement strand
TATATTGATGCTATTATAAAGTATGTTGCAACAACTGAAACAGCCGACTGTACAAATGATTATCAGAAGGTTAAAAAACTTCATGACTGGGTATGCAATAAGGTAGGTTATGCATATGTAAATGGCGAGCCTGATCCGTCAATGGAATGCCACGTTGATTCTTCTGTATTTGTCAGAAAAACTACCGTATGTGACGGTTATGCAAGAGCACTTACCTTACTTCTTCAGGAAGCTGGATTTGAAGCTTATTATGTAGTTGGTGAAAGTGAATCTGTAAATGAAGACGGAACAATAGATATGATCTATCATGCATGGACTATGGTAAGAATAGGTGATAACTATTTCCATGTGGATGCTTGTCATGATGACGGAGGTATTATTTGGTATGACCATTATCTAAAGTCTGTTAGTGATTTACAAAAATGCAGTATAGGACATGACAAGTGGTGGATCGAAGCCCCTACATCCAGATACAAATATGATATCCCTTCTGAACTCCCAGCGTGTCAGTATTCTTACAGTGATATTAACAGAGGTGATGTTGATCTGGACGGTGAGATCACCCAGAGCGATGTTGATCTTCTTCAAAGATATATTACAGGCTTAGAGTGGTTCTTACCGGATGAAGAAATTGCTGATGTTAACCGTGACGGTGATATTAACACTATGGATTTAATTGAGTTAGCAAGAATAATTCAATAAGATTCAGTTGACTAATATATCTTTTGATCTTTCAAAGGACAAAAATTCTGTTGTATAATACAGGATTTTTTGTCCTTTTTCTTTATTCCCACATATCTGAAATCAAATCTCCAAAATAAGTGTAACACTATTAATAGTCCTAATATGACTGTACAGCCAATGACATATTTTCCTTCCAGATCTCCGAAATGCCAAGCAAAGAGCATAGCTATTAAGCATAATCCGGAAAGAACGCCAATTAAAGAGCCTAACCACTCTGAAAGCAGTATTATCAGTCATTTCCTGAAGCTCAGGAATAAGAGTGTGAACATTAATATATCTGTACATTGTTTTCTTAGATATATCGAATTTAGCAGCGATTTCCTCCGCAGTTACTGAAATAAACACCGTTTACATAAATCAGACGATTTACCTCACATTATAGTTTAATAATTCAATTAGTGTAAAATTGGTGCACTAAATCAAGAATTGGCACATAATCAAAAAATATAACCGCTCGCAAGATGGTACATAATCAGCCCTGTGAGCAGTTTTATATTACCGATATAAGGCTATATTTAGGCAAAAACAAAAGGTGCTATATTTGCAATATAGTGTCAAAATTCTGTAAATTTTTGACTAAAGAGATGACATACGACAAATGGCTATTTTTCGTACTTTGTCAAAACAATCATATCATAAAAATGTATGTAACGGATTTTCAATTTGTAAATCCTGCTCCATGTGTGAATTACACATGGAGCTTTTTTATTTTATCACTGTTTTTACTGAGCTGTTCAAAGGTAATTCCATATTTATATGCGATTTCGTGAGCATAGCTCTTTCCGTCTGGTTTTTTATAGCTTATCTTGAATGAGCGCTTTCCGTTGTTGTTTTCCATCACTACTATCCTATCAATCTATCAACGAACCTGAAAGAATTGTCTCCGAGGGAACAAAAAAGATAGATAGGATTGATGAGAATAGAATCAGCGAATATAAATCTTTGATTCATTCCAACATCGACTATGCAGAGCTTATTGAACAGAACCTCAAGGATAAGCAAAAAATTGATGAGATCGTTGATAATATGCTTGAAATGATGTGCTCCCCC
>JAAYYM010000603.1 GCA_012515365.1 Clostridia bacterium | reverse complement strand
TTACTATCGATTTCAACAGTTTTGGTAAATGTCTCTTTGTAAGCAACCTGAGGAGCACCAACATTTGCTTCTACTTTAAATTCACGAAGAAGTCTGTCAACGATGATCTCAAGGTGAAGCTCACCCATACCTGCGATAATAACCTGACCTGTTTCCTGATCTGTATGAGCTCTGAATGTAGGATCTTCTTCAGCAAGTTTTGCCAAAGCTTCACCCATCTTGCCCTGACCAGCTTTAGTCTTAGGTTCGATAGCTAATTCGATAACTGGTTCTGGGAATTCCATAGACTCCAAAATAACTGGAGCTTTTTCATCACAGATTGTATCACCAGTACCTGTAATTTTAAATCCAACTGCTGCTGCAATATCTCCTGAGTAAACTTTATCAAGTTCCTCTCTCTTATTTGCATGCATCTGAAGGATACGTCCAACACGCTCTTTTTTACCCTTTGTAGCATTCAGTACATAAGAACCTGCGTTCATTGTACCTGAGTAAACTCTAAAGAATGCAAGCTTACCTACAAATGGATCTGCCATAATCTTGAATGCCAAAGCAGCAAATGGTTCATCATCAGATGAATGTCTTACTACTTCTTCACCATTCTCATCAACACCCTTGATAGATTCAATATCAGTAGGTGCAGGCATAAATTCAAGAACAGCATCTAATAATTTCTGTACACCTTTGTTTCTGTAAGCAGTACCACAGCATACAGGAACAGCTGTACAATTACATGTTCCTTTTCTTAATGCAGCCTTAAGCTCATCATTAGAGATTTCTTCACCTTCCAGATACTTCATCATCAGATCATCATCTAACTCTGAGATCTTCTCAATCAGCTCTGTTCTGTAAAGCTCTGCATCATCTTTCATATCATCAGGAATTTCAACGATTGAAATGTCTTCGCCTTTTTCATCATTATAGATGTAAGCCTTCATTTCAAACAAATCAATAATTCCTTTGAAATCATCTTCCTTACCAATAGGTAACTGAAGAACAATTGCATTTTTACCTAATCTTGTCTTGATCTGATCTACTGCGCCATAGAAATCTGCACCAAGGATATCCATCTTATTGATGAATGCCATTCTAGGTACATTATAGGTATCTGCCTGACGCCAAACGTTCTCAGACTGTGGCTCAACACCGCCCTTTGCACAAAATACACCTACAGCACCATCAAGTACACGTAAAGAACGCTCAACTTCTACTGTGAAGTCAACGTGTCCTGGTGTATCGATGATATTGATACGATGCTCTAATGCACCTGGCTTAGCTTTACATTGTTCCTGTAAAGTCCAGTGACAGGTAGTAGCGGCTGATGTGATAGTGATACCTCTTTCCTGTTCCTGCTCCATCCAGTCCATGGTAGCAGTACCTTCATGAGTATCACCGATTTTATAATTTACACCGGTATAATACAAAATACGCTCAGTAAGGGTTGTTTTACCCGCGTCAATATGCGCCATAATACCGATATTCCTGGTTCTCTCCAGGGGATATTCTCTTCCAGCCAAGGGTTTTCCTCCTTACTTAACTAAAATCTGTAATGTGCGAATGCCTTATTAGCTTCCGCCATCTTATGCATGTCTTCTTTTTTCTTAACAGATGCTCCTGTGTTATTAGCAGCGTCCATTAATTCATTTGCAAGTCTTTCTTCCATTGTCTTCTCGCCTCTTTTACGAGAATAAGTGGTAATCCAACGAAGAGCTAACGCCTGACGTCTTTCAGGGCGTACTTCGATAGGTACCTGATAGGTAGCTCCACCGATACGTCTAGCCTTAACTTCAAGAACTGGCATGATATTATTCATTGCTTCTTCGAATATTTCGATTGCTGACTTATCAGACTTTTCTTCTACCTTTGCAAATGCTCCATAAACGATTTTCTGTGCAACACCCTTCTTACCATCTAACATAATGTTATTGATCAGCTTAGTTACAACCTTGTTATCGTAAATAGGATCTGCTAATACATCTCTTTTTTGAATATGTCCTTTACGTGGCACGGTTCTTCCCTCCTTAACAACTTTGTTAATTCTTAGGTACTCACATGTTCCTAAATGTGTTCGCGCTGTATATCTTTTTCACTGCTTTTATATAAAACAAATGTGAATCCGAATTCCAACACTATACTTTAGTTTAATTTGTGGTACAGTTCCTATTTACCTGCTTTTGGTCTCTTAGCACCATATTTTGAACGAGCCTGGCGTCTGTTAGCAACACCTGCTGTATCCAATGTTCCTCTGATTACATGATATCTTGTACCAGGTAAATCCTTTACCCTACCACCACGAATCAAAACAACACTATGCTCCTGTAAGTTATGACCTTCACCTGGAATGTAGCTTGTTACTTCGATTCCGTTAGAAAGACGAACTCTGGCGATTTTTCTAAGAGCTGAGTTAGGTTTCTTAGGAGTTGCTGTTTTAACAGCTGTACAAACACCTCTCTTTTGTGGAGAAGCTGTCTCAGTTGCTCTTTTGTGTAAGGAGTTAAAACCTTTTTGGAGAGCTGGTGCTGTAGACTTCTTTACGGATGTCTGTCTTCCTTTTCTAACTAACTGGTTAAATGTTGGCATTCTTTTTCACCTCCTGCGATATAATTTGAATCATGCGTATTTTTATGCACGCTTGAATATTATATGTGTTTTCCTTGAATATGTCAAGCTTTCTTCTTAATTTACGTATTAATTTTTCCTAGCTTACAAATTTAATCTATGAATCTATTTTTCCTGATTTACGAATTTAGTCTACGAATCTATTTTTCCTGATTTACGAATTTAACTTACGTCTTCAAATGAAATACGAGACATTTCACCAATTAGCGAAATGTCTCGTTGCTTAATTCTTATCAATCAATCTTATTCGAAGTTTGCTCAACAAATTTATGAATTATTCTTCAATTGACACAAAATCATCTGAATCTACTTCTTCTACAGCATCGAATGTAATTTCATCATTCTCTTCCATCTCGAATTCTTCAGCATCAAATAATTCTTCGCCTGTATCAAGCTGTACATTACGATATCTCTTCATACCTGTTCCTGCCGGAATCAGTTTACCGATGATAACATTTTCTTTCAGACCAATCAATGGATCTGATTTACCCTTGATAGCTGCTTCTGTCAATACCTTAGTTGTCTCCTGGAAAGATGCAGCTGAAAGGAATGAATTGGTTGCCAATGATGCCTTTGTGATACCAAGCATTACCTGTTTTCCTTCTGCAATCTCTTTACCCTCTGCTGCTAATTCTTCATTTGTATCTTCAAAATCAAGAATATCAACCAGTGTTCCCGGAAGAACGTCTGCATCTCCACTATTCTCAATTCTGATCTTCTTAAGCATCTGGCGAACGATCACTTCGATATGCTTATCGTTAATCTCAACACCCTGCAGACGGTAAACTCTTTGTACCTCTCGTAACATATAATCCTGAACTGCTCTGACACCCTTAATTTTCAGAATATCATGAGGATTTACACTACCATCTGTCAGCTCGTCACCAGCTTCAAGCTTCTGTCCATCTACGATCTTAGTTCTTGATCCATAAGGAATCAGATAAGTCTTAGATTCCTGTGTTTCTTCATTAAATACTGTAACTTCACGTTTCTTCTTTGTATCCTTAATCGTAGCCACACCCGCAAACTCTGATATAATTGCAAGTCCTTTAGGTTTTCTGGCTTCAAAAAGTTCTTCGACACGAGGAAGACCCTGTGTAATATCGTCACCGGCTACACCACCAGTATGGAATGTACGCATAGTAAGCTGTGTACCAGGTTCACCGATTGACTGAGCCGCGATGATACCAACAGCTTCACCAACCTGAACAGCCTCACCTGTTGCCATATTAGCACCATAACATTTTGCACAAACACCATTGTGTGACTTACATGACAATACAGTACGGATTTTAACACCCTCGATAGGCTGGCCA
>JAAYYM010000602.1 GCA_012515365.1 Clostridia bacterium | reverse complement strand
TGTTACAAGCATTAACAGTTCAAAACGTACTCCTTTTTAACACAATAAAGAACCCGGTCAGCATCAACCACCGACCGGGTTCTTCTTTCTTCTGTTTTATATTTATATCTGTCTTAACTTAAACCTCGAACTCACTCATATAACTCCGCATTCTGTCGGAACACTGTCGGGTGGCTTCATTAACCTGTTTGATTTCATTTGCATTCAAATTGACATTGCTGATACTTTCCGCAATTTTGGAGCTTCCTGCTGCTGTCTCTGTCGTTGTTGCGGAAATCTGCTCCATGGTCTGCGTCATATCTGATATACCTGCCAGCAATTGCTCCGAAGTTGCACTCAAATTCTCCGCCATCGAAGTAAAGAACTTCGCATCCTCATAGTATTGATCACCCAATGCCATTTAGTTAGGCTTAATTCAATTTAATTTTAGTGGTTTTCCCTTGCAGAAGGCCACTATTTTTTGTACCAAAAACTTTAAAAATATTACAAAAAGTAGTTGACAAGATAGCCCAAAAATGTTGCGCGAGCCTTAAATATAAACACTTTTAAGGAGGCGCTATATGGCTCAAAACTACTTATCAAACTTAAAATCTACTCTCGACAACTGCATTGCAGAACTGGATGACATTCATTTCATGTTCTGTCAAAATCCAGAAAGCGATTTTACCAGAAATCGCAAACTTTCATTTCAGGAATATATTCAGTTAATGATTCAGATGCAGAGCAAATCTGTTTCAAATGAACTTATGGATTTCTTTAATCATTCCTTATCAACTCCATCTAAATCTGCCTTTACACAGCAACGATATAAACTGCAGCCTGAAGGATGGAGTTTTTTGTTCCATTCATTTGTAGAGCAGTGTCGTAATTTATCAGACAATCTTTATCACGGCTATCGTCTTCTCGCATGTGACGGATCTGATGTGAACATAGATAGAAATCCTAATGATGAACGTACTTTTATCAACGAAGGTGAAAAAGGTTATAATGCCATCCACATCAACGCGCTTTATGACATTAGTAACATGACTTACTGTGATTTCCTAGTTCAGGGTAAAAAGAAACTCCATGAACGTGAAGCTCTCAATTCTATGGTTGACCGCTATGCGAATCCCATTCCAGCTATCCTTATGGCTGATCGTGGGTATGAGAGCTTTAATGTCTTTGCTCATCTAATTCACAAAAATATGAGATTTGTAATCCGCATGAAGGATATCAATAGCAATGGCATTCTATCTGCTTATGATCTGCCAGACAGTGAATTTGATACTTATATTAGAACCACACTTACCAGACGTCATACCAAGAAAACTCTAGGAGCTCCTAATACTTATACAATTCTCCAGCCAGTTTCCAATTTTGATTTTCTTGATGAAAGCTGTACGGAATACGATATTGAATTTCGTATTGTACGCATCCTTCTTGATAATGGAACCTATATCTGCATCGCTACAAATCTTTCAGAAGAAGATTTTTCTTTGGAAGAAATCAAAAAGCTATATCGAATGCGTTGGAGCGAGGAGACAAGTTTTCGTGAACTTAAATATACGATTGGTCTAGTCAACTGGCACAGCAGTAAATACGAAGGTATTCTTCAGGAAATCAATGCTCGTATGATTCTCTACAATTTCTGTGAGCTGGTGACCTCCCATGCAGTAGTGAAGACAAGAGCTAATACAAAACATTCCTACAAAATAAATTTCGCCACTGCAGTCAACATATGCAGAGCATATCTGAAACATGGCAGTGACGAAATAGAGATTATGCTTTTAATACAAAAGCATCTGACACCAGTCAGACCCGACCGTAAATATCCTATCAACCTCCGACCAAAGAGAAACAGGGAATTTTTATATCGGGCAGCTTAAATCTCGTCACTATTATACTTTCTTATGAGGCAGATATGCAATCTGTCTTTTTGTCATACTTAAAAATACTTTTCGAGTCATAAAACTCTCACCTAGGGATCAAAATTCATCTCTACACGCTCCTAAATTTTTAACTAAACGCTATTCTTATCACTCTGTTGAATGTGATATACGATTTTTATCTAAAAAATGCTTATCTAAATGACATTGCATAATTAAGTCGTTAAATATACATAAAGTAAGGAGAATACAAAGTGGAAGATTTTATAACGCCAGCAAATCATATTAATTTTCTAGCAAAAAAAATATTTGGGAATTTAGAACAGAAGATGTTAGA
>JAAYYM010000601.1 GCA_012515365.1 Clostridia bacterium | reverse complement strand
TCTAACATCTTCTGTTCTAAATTCCCAAATATTTTTTTTGCTAGAAAATTAATATGATTTGCTGGCGTTATAAAATCTTCCACTTTGTATTCTCCTTACTTTATGTATATTTAACGACTTAATTATGGGCATAACAAGGTCGCCCATGATGATTACAATTGATGCTGCTTGCTTACTTGTTTTATTCCCATTTTCAAATAAACAGCATATCCGACGCTGATAATAATCAGTATTGCACTTGCAGCAGCTTCCTGCCAAAGTGTGGATTTCGCAGAAAAAACACCAATTGCATTAAGAACGCTGTGTGTAATAATACAAGGAATCAGACTTCTGGTCTTAATAAAAATAATGGTAAATAAGTATCCAATTGCGATTGCATAACAAATCTGCAATAGTGTTTGCTGTATATCGGCACCGTTCAACAAATTAACAATATGTCCCATTCCAAAAGTAACGCTCGAGATTGTGACTGCAAGTCCTACTCTTTTACATAATATTGCTTTAAACAAGAAACCTCTGAAAAGGACTTCCTCAATAAACCCAATGAAAAGTATACTTACAAAAGTGAGAACCGTTTCCGGCGCGGAATATTTCATCGCCACCCCGTACCACAGATTGGCACTGGCAATTATGAAAAGCGGTAAAAAAAATAAAAGTCTTTTGAAATCATTATTATCTATTTTTCGCAGGCCAAAATAGTCACTCAGTTGATTTCGGCTAATAAAACCAAACAGTAGAACTGACATAAGCAACCCCAGTGGGGCTGTTATACACGATCTTACGCCAAAACTCTCTGATACCGAATCCGCAACACTAAAGGCAATTACATATATACCGATCCAAACTAATGCAAAATACAACTGATTTCTTTCGTATAATTTTTTCATTTCATTTCTCCTGTCAGTATTTATGGTAGTGTCAAGTTTCACTACCTAAGGACCTTCGGAATCCGATAAAATGCAAACTGGTCTGATTGCTCCTTATAAAAGTAATCAAATTCCATGATTAAGCTTCCTTGTTATCTGCTTCCTTTACATTGCCCTTCTTAGCAGCATTGTGCTCTGCCATAATCTTTGCCATGCATGGGAAACAGAAAGACTTGCCCTTACCATATGGGCATTCTGCATTGCAATTGAGTGGATGAGCCACAGGTTCCGGTCTTCCTATTACTGATGAATAATTCTGAGTCATTGTTCTTCCTACATTAAATTCTCTAGACATGATTAATATATCCTCCTGATTTCAACTAAAAATTTGCATAAGAAAAGCGCCAGACCGAGGATAATTCCCCGGCTGACGCCTGATTAACTTCTGTCACGAAAACTATGTAAGAATCGTGACAATTATTTTATAGTTCTTCGCCTTTTGAACCCTTTGACTTAACAGCTTTCTCTACAGCTTCCTTCTTAGGTTGCTGTGCTACCTCTTCCTTCTTAGCTTTAAGTTCATCAAGAACAGACCCCTTTTCAGTAGCTTCTGCCTCAATGCCAGCTTCTTTTTCAGACTGGCGCTCAACAAACTTCTCACCAAGCTCGAAGATCTTAGCCTGACTGTCATAGTGATATACACTGTCAGTAAGCTTATCCTCCGGAGCAACCTGAGTAGCATTTACTTCCTTTACCATTGCTTCAAGATCACCAAGACTCATATTTCCATTATCAGGAACAATGAGAACCTCGTGGATGCTCGAAGGTAAAATGAAGAAGTCACCACCGACTCTTTCAGCTGCCTGGTCCATGAAATCCTGGTAGGCAAGAACTCCTGCACCGTGAATCTTATCAGGAACACTGGCTACAAACATCTGCTCATCTGCAGGATCCATAGGCATTCCCATCATCGCAAGGTCTTCAGTACTCACACCCATCATCTCAGCCATTACTTCGCTCATGCCCTTAATGACTGCAGGCTTAAGCTCCGGTGCATTCTCCATCGCATCAGCGTGAAGCTGTTCTGGAGTAACGCCCATTGTTTCAATAAGCTGATTTGTAACAAGGATAGTAGCACGACCATCATCGTTTGAATCAAGTTCAAAGCGATATACAACAGCCATATCTTCCATATCCTTATGTGGTACCTTATCAAGCATATCTGCATTTGCTTCAGCAGAAACAACCTCCATAATAAGTTTGTCCTTCATCTGATCGTAATCAGTTAAGGCTGACACATCAACTGTAGGCTGATTAGCAAAACCACCTTCAATTACGCCGATTGCCTTTCCAACAACTGCTTCATAATCAGTTCCGTTCTCATAAGCTTCGAAGAACTTTTCCATATTTACATTCACACCGACGTTGCTTCCCTCAGGAGTAACTGTCATTGCCTCATAAGATTCATTCATCTTCTCAACTGTATTAGTAGAAACCTTTGCCTCAATACCTGCATCTGCAAGTTCCTGCTTCACATCCTCTGTGAACTGCTCTTTAAATTCATTAAAATCCATTTTCGTAATTTCCTTTCATATTTAGATTATTGAAAGAACCTGATCGTCATCTGGCTCCTTCTGTTTTCGGGCAACAAAAAAGCGTCAGGCTCGTAACCATTTCTGATCACAAGCTGACGCTCACGTTTTCCATATTAAC
>JAAYYM010000600.1 GCA_012515365.1 Clostridia bacterium | reverse complement strand
TTTATCGGACTATATAATTATGACAGTGGTATTGATGCTGCAAGAAAAATTTGTGCGGCAAACCGCGAACGTCCGGAAGCAATTGTATGTGCCAATGATGAAATGGCGATTGCAGTCTGCGAAGTATTGAGAAAACAAGGAATCCGCGTCCCTGAGGACATAGCGGTTTCAGGATTTGACAATATCGAGGATGCCAAGACTTATGCACCACGCATTACCTCTGTCGAGAGACCAATGGATGAGATGGGATATGTGGCTTGCGATAAACTGATTGAACGAATCAGAGAAGTACAGGATGGACTTGCCTCGAAACCGCCACAGAAATATCTGCTTGAAACAAAAAGTATCTTCAATGAAAGTTGTGGATGTGAACAGCCTGATACACTTTCTTATGAAGATTTTAGACGAAATTATTTTTATCAGAAATACCATACATATACACACAGTAAAAAATTGAAACAAATGTCAGAGAATATGATTCTTTGCGAAACCTTAAAAGAGTATGCTCATTTTTTTAAGGACTACACATCACTGTTAGAAGCAAAGAGCATCTATCTGTGCGTAAATGCTACAGAGTTTGTTGTTTCCAATCAAAATGAAGCGGTTGAGAACCTTCTTCTAAAAAAGAATATACGTACACAGGGGTATCATGACCATATGAAGGTTTTGTTTGCAGCACAAAATCATAAACTGGTTAACATAAAAGATTTTCCATTGAATCAGATCTTTCCGGATATCAAACGAGAGGAAGCTACCGTTTTTGAGATTTCACCGATTCACTTTCAAGATCGTGCGATCGGATACCTGATCACAGAAGACAGCATTTTCGTGGAAAACAGAGAGCTGTATTATTCTTGGATTCAGGCACTCAGCAGCACGTATCAGAGTGTATGGAGTAAGGAGCAGCTGAATACAGTCATTAAGTCATTGAGTGACTTATATATCAGGGATTCACTGACAGGACTCTATAATCGTTTTGGGTATGAAAAGCTCGGAATGGAGATCTATCAACAGGTAAGATGTCAGAGACAGAGTCTGATGATTCTATTTGCGGATGTTGACGGACTGAAAAAGGTCAATGATCTGTATGGACATGAACAGGGTGATTTTTCGATCCGTTCAATTGCCGGTATTCTCCATATGCTTTGTCCCGGAAATGGTATCACGGTCCGCTATGGCGGAGATGAATTTATGATGATCATACCGGGTTATGATGAGGATCAGGCAATGGAGCTGACAAAAGTTATAGAAACCGAACTGTTACGTTTTTCAAAGCAGCAGAAGCTTGATTTTTTACTTGAGTTAAGCTGTGGTACCTATATTCTTGAAGCGACAGATGGAAAGACGAGTCTGGAAGAATGCATGAAAATAGCAGATACACGTATGTATGAAATAAAAAAGAAAAAAAAGGCAGATCGTAAGGCAGAATAACGGACAAACAGGAGGAAACAGCATGAAATTGACATTTATCGGAGCAGCACATGAGGTGACAGGGAGTTGTCATTACATGTATGCCTGCAAGAAACACATTTTAGTGGATTGTGGCATGGAGCAGGGCGTTAATCTGTATGAGAATGCAGATATTCCGGTGGACGAGGCATTGATTGATTATGTATTTTTAACACACGCTCATATCGACCATTCAGGAATGATACCATGGCTTTATTCAAAGGGATTTAGAGGAAAAGTGTTTGCAACAGATGCAACAGCAGATTTATGTAGTATCATGTTGCGCGATAGTGCTCATATTCAGATGTTCGAGGCTGAGTGGAGAAATAGGAAAGCAAAACGTAATTCTAATGAAAGTGAATATATCCCCTTATATAATATGCAGGATGCCGATGGCGCGATCAAATGCATCATACCCTGCCATTACGGAAAAGAAATCAATGTCTGCGAAGGCATTAAAATTCGCTTTACGGATGTAGGACATCTGCTTGGATCATCTGCAATCGAAGTGTGGCTTACAGAGCCGGAGGGGACGAAGAAAATTGTATTCTCGGGTGATATTGGTAATTTAAATCAACCCCTGATCAAGGATCCTAAGATGATTGCAGAAGCAGACTATGTGGTGATGGAGTCTACTTATGGAGATCGTAATCATGAAGCATCCAGAGTCGATTACGTAACGGAACTTGCAGCGTTGATTAAAGAAACCTTTGCAAGAGGCGGCAATCTGATCATTCCATCCTTTGCAGTAGGCAGAACACAGGAGATGTTGTATTTCCTGCGAAAAATCAAAGCAGACAAGATGATAGAGGGCTTTGAAGATTTTCAGGTATTTGTGGACAGCCCACTTGCTGTAGAAGCTACGAATGT
>JAAYYM010000599.1 GCA_012515365.1 Clostridia bacterium | reverse complement strand
TCATTATTATATTTTAGCCAAAACATGATATATTTTACCGGTGGTGTCGGTCTGCACCTTTTCGTAGTTTACCTTTACCCCATCATCAAGGTCAATTTCTATGCGCCTTGGAGCTAGGTGGGCTATCTTTTCATCGTATTCTTTGGTTTCTTTCAGCTGTTTAACCAGCTTTTCTCTGCGTTTTTCTGCCCGGGCAACTTCTCTTGCATTTTTGCTGTTTTCTGCAAGGTCCTTCATTCGGTCGACTTCGCTTTCATAGACCCTCTGCATCTTGTGAAGGTAATCCACACGAACAAGGCCGGTGGTGTCGGCATGATAGCGGTGCATATAAATCAGAGCCTTGAATCCATCCTGCCTGCCGCTGTCATAGAGCCAATATATAGGACGTTTCTTATAGGTTTTCACATGGTCTTTATAGAAATCCTTAACGAAATAATTTCGGATTATTTCTCTTGAGGTATTGCCTTTATTACCAAGAGCTTCTGCGATAAAATCAAGGTTTTCTTCAAGGGTTTCTGTGCCGTATACGCATTTAACGAATTCAACGAATCGACCAACGATGTCATCGCTCAAATATTCCTCATCCGTTATCAGAAGACAGTTGTCCTTATTCGGAATAAATGTTTCGTACTTGGAATCATCCCAATCACCACCTGCATAGGCGAGCCCTTCTGCATCAAGAGAATACCTGCCTAACATGCAGCCGACAGCATAAGAAATTAGGCTTTTTATATCCATTTGATAGTTTGGTCTATAAAGTGTTATAAGTGCATCATCAACATTATGTGGAAGCCTATTTTGCATTTTGTATATTTCATTAAAATTTTGATTAAGCTCTTCCTCATTAGTTTTAACAATCCTAAATCTATTATTGCAAGTATCCTTCCAATCTGCAAAGGCTTCAAATAAAGTACTTTTAGTGCCAGCTAAAGGATGTCTAATAAAATCCCACGACGTTTCAAAGCTATCCCAATCATCTTTAGCAATAGAAATGTTTTCTTTAACCAGACAATTGATACCATTTGATTTATTAGCATCGTAAACTACAGGAATTTTAGCGATATCACCAACCTGATAATTCATAGTTGGGTTAATAACTCTCATGAATTCTATAGCGAGTCTGCTGCTTAATAGTCCGCACAAGTAATATTTATATTCTTCAGTCGTGAAAAGCGAAGAACCTGCCACATCAAAAATAAAGCCTTTCGGTTGATATCTTGCACCAAATCTATCTCCAGATGAAATATATGGCCACGCAATTGCTTCTTTAAAGTATTCATCAATATTTTTTATCGTTCTTGTATAGCTTCCGTATAGACTTGCTGCATATTCTTTTATTTTCTTTCCATCATTTTCCCAGTTTATAACATATGCTGCTGTTCCGTACCATTTTCTAAAACCGCCGCCTTTATTGTAGGGAAACCATTTGGCACTGCAGCTATTTGCTTCCTCAGATTCAAACGCTATATTGTTTATATTTACTTCATACCAAAACCTTAAGAATCTATTGTTATCGGATGTTGCCATGCCTTGTCTAGTTCGCCCAAAATCAGCTATTCTTTTATTTTTAAATGTATTTATTAAATCATTGTCTGCCCAATAAGCAATTGGATTTCCAGGCAATTTGTGGAAATTTGATTGAGAAACAAACACTCTGTTATTTTTAGCAAATGCAATATCTAAATCTTTCTCATTACCATTTAGATCAATATATGTTCCAATGTGGTTTATTAAAGTACTTTTTATTATTACAAAAGCTGCTGTCCCAAATCCTACTTCAAAGCCATAATAACCAAGATGATTTATTGATACAATTGTATAATTACTCAATATTACATTTCGAAGTTTATCAAAGGAAGTTATAAACATCCAGCTTTCAGGTGTTACCATGCTACAATACCTATCACTTTTTGTAAGTGTAAGACCCCGCTCGATAAAAACAGAAAATATGTCTGCTTTAGAGTTGGGATAATTTTCATTAATACAATCCACGAGTCTTCCACTAATTCCTCTGGTACCCATATACGGCGGATTGGTCACAACCACATCGTATTTCTGTGCCATTGTCTCCCCGATATCAATTAAACGCAGTAACTTCTCTTTCGTTTCCTCAATACCAAAGGTATCTATCGTAATTTGCCCTTTTTGTTTTGTTTCAGATATAAATTGCCGCAACAATTTCCAGTTACAATCATTCACCTTGAGGATAGATCCATATTCCTTTGCATCCTTAAACGTGTCCAATAAATAGTTCATCTGATTCAGCGCATTGTTATGTTCCAGTTCGCTTAATCCGGCGCCAAAATACTTGAGATGCTGGCGTTTTACAGTGTTGCTTTCCTCAATGGAATAGAGGTTTGGAGTAATGCCTCTTGTGAAAAACCTGCGATCATACTTCCTTGCTTTCATCATTACGGCAAAATAGGAAAGTTGATAGGCTCGATCATCTATATCCAGTCCATAGAGATTGTTTTCGATGATGGCTACTGCTGCATCCCTTTGAGTATAGCCTTGGCTCTCATAAATCTGCATGAGTACGTCGAAAGCATAGGCTAAGATATGGCCGCTTCCCATGCATGGATCAATTATTTTAATATCTTCCGGATTCAGCTTCTTGTATTCCGCTCTTATTTTCTCCAGCTCCGCCTTAACGCTTTCTTCTTGTTCCGCTTCCTCGAGGTAATATTTCCAACCAAAGTAACTACCATTTAAGTATTCATCTGATACTTCAGATTTCGCACGTTCTCGTTCTAACCATAGTCTACCCAAACTGTTCTCTACCATATAGCGAACAATCCAATCCGGAGTGAATAGCTGTGTGGCTGCCGGTATCCGTTCTTTCGTGATTTTAAAATTTTTCTTTAGGAGTGCAAACACTTCATCCTTTGGCTCGGTGTTATAATACTGATACAGCCATCCAATGATCTCCACCGCTTCTGTAAAATCTTCTTCAGCAATGTCATTTACTAGATGACTTACGATGCCATCCCCATCGGTGAAGGAAATCGTAAGGAGCAGTTCTGTGTAATCTGCAGTCTTTTCAAAGAGTTCCGGAAGGATTTCATTC
>JAAYYM010000598.1 GCA_012515365.1 Clostridia bacterium | reverse complement strand
TACCTGCAGTATCATTGAATGCATATCAAGTTGCAATGCACACAACATCAACATACAGCAATGCTCGTTTTAAGCGAATTGATACAGAAAGAATCAGACATGAACTTGATCAGAGAAAAATCGTTGTAGTTACCGGATTTCAGGGAATCAATAAATATGATGATTATACAACGCTTGGACGTGGAGGTTCGGATACCACAGCAGTTGCTCTTGCAGCAGCACTGCATGCGGATTCCTGTGAGATCTTTACGGATGTAGATGGTGTTTATACAGCTGATCCGCGTATTGTTAAGAATGCAAGAAAAATGCAGGAAATCACATATGATGAGATGCTTGATCTCGCTACACTTGGAGCAGGTGTTCTTCATAATCGTTCAGTTGAAATGGCTAAAAAATATGGTGTTCAGTTAGTAGTACGTTCAAGTTTATCAGAAGCAGAAGGAACTGTTGTTAAGGAGGTAGTGAAAGTGGAGAGAATGTTAGTGAGCGGAGTTGCCGCAGATAAAAATGTTACAAGAATTTCAGTAATCGGATTAAGTGATAAACCAGGTGTTGCATTCAGAATGTTTGATTTGCTTGCAAAAGCAAATATCAATGTAGATATGATTCTGCAGTCAATTGGACGTGACAATTCAAAAGATATTTCATTCACGATTCCAGGTGATGCAACAGATGAAGCTATGGCAGTATTAGAGAAGAATAAAGAAGTGCTTACCGCACAGGAAATCAAATGCAAGACACAGGTTGCAAAAGTATCGATCGTAGGAGCCGGAATGATGAGTAACCCGGGTGTTGCTGCTAAAATGTTTGAATGTCTGTTTAATGCAAATATCAACATTAACATGATCTCAACATCAGAAATCAGAGTAACGGTACTGATTGATGAGAGAGAAGTTGAAAAGGCTATGATTGCTATTCATGATGCATTTGGGTTAGAGGATTAAATAATAGGGAATGAATCAGACTTAAATGTTAAAGGTAAATATGGAAGATCAGTATTAAAGATAGAAAGATGCCGTCACAGTGTTATACGCTGTGACGGCATCTTTGTTTTATAAAATAGGTTGTGCAAAGCATTATGCATAAATTGTAGTGTGATCGCCGGGAGTGTGGTCATCGATGGTAATGTCGATTTTTGTCGCGTGGTCATTGATGACATCACGATAGAAATTGGCTGCTGAAATGTAGAAGTATGGAAGAAACCAGAAAACAGCCATTCCACATGACAGGAAAAGTAAGAAAAACCAACCGATAAAACTTAACTCAAATAACAGAAAACGGATTTTGTGACCGGTCATAAGATGACAGCTTTCTTTGAGACATTCGATCGGAGCGAATTCGGGATGGTCAAGGTATACAAAGTAAGAAAATGCCAGATTGAGTGAAACAATGATTTGTGCAATGAGCCCTGCAACATACAACACCAAATACAAAATGGCGATATCAGAAGTTAAGATATTTGCCGAGGGTGTTGTCCATGTGTAATAGTATTGCAAAACCATGGAAGGTAATGAAAAGATAAATGAAAGAAAAAAAGATAAAAAGAAAATAATCAGCACTTTGTCAGGATGATGGGAAAAGCAAAAGAACATATCCTTTATTTTGACGGCATTGCCACGTGAAATTTCTAATGTCATGCGTAATACACCTGTAATCATAACAGACATGATAGCATTGACAATCAGATATAAAACAAAAAACAAAATACTGATCGATAATGATCCAAGGTTTGTATCTGTAGAAATGGAGAATGGGGAAGCTATCGATGCTCCTATTGTTACAAAATAAATTAACAAGAAAAGTGCATAGAAGATTGTCAGGACAAGAAAGCTTGCACCTGCAAGAACTCCGTAATTTCCGAGTAGCTGTTCCTTTGATAATTCCTTGAGTTCTTTAAAATTTTTATTGACGTTCATATTAATTCTCCTGTTATATATAGTTAATGTCAGCATGCGATGTCGACATTTCGTCCCACCAAAGCGAGCGCGTCAGTCTGTCTTTTTTGTTTTTGATAAGGATTCTTTTCATCCGGATAAGAAATCTGTGTTCTGGTTGTTCCACCGGATACATAGGAGCGTCCACACTCAGGACACACCGAAGTCTGTAATGACACATTAGCAGCAATGACTTTGCCGTTTCCTTTTGCTGCCTTGCTGTATGCATTGGAAACATGTTCCTGCTCATGTGATCTGACCGCACTTGCAGAGGATTCTGGGGAAATATGTGCGGCTGATTTAAAAGAAACCATTTCATCAGAGCCATCTTTATATTTTCGATTGGCACAGGTTTCACACTCAGCAGGGGATGATTTTCGCCCGGGCTGTATATTTGTAGATTCGCCTGGATTTTTAAGTGAAGCGAATGAAAGATCCTGTGTACTATAAGGTCCATATGAAGCACCTATTGCATTGACCATACGACATACCTCCTGTCAATAAAACGCTCTATTCCGGCTGTGGGAAATCCTGAAAGAAATCGGTAAGAATATCAACATTATTTTCAAATTCTTCTTTGAGATCTTCCGGCATTTCTTCATGAAACTGGTTTTCATATTGTTCGTAATATGCATCAAGAAATTGCTGTTTTGCATCTTCAGATTTTAGAGTTGTCATTGCAGAGAAAAGAATAACAATCATGATCACAAATGGAAGAATGATTCCGATCACAGATGTTATGATTCCTGATTTTGCAAAGCTCGAATATGGAACACCTTTTCTTTTTGATAACAATGCAAATGTGATGCCAATCCCACTGAAGATGAAGGGAAGACAGCAGCAGGTGGAAAAAAGAGAGATCACACCAAAGACCAGTGAAAGTGTAGCAAAGGTCATAGCATTGTTTTGTTTACGTAATTCTGATGAAAAATCTGTATTCATATGAAAGTCTCCAATTGATTATGTTAGGATTAAATTTACTTCCCCGATAAGGGGTATCTCACTGCGTGAGAATTCTCCCCAATAAGGGGTATCTCACTACGTGAGAACTCTCCCCAATAAGGGGTATCTCACTACGTGAGAACTCTCCCCTTATTATATCATGTTGTGGTTTGGTTTGCTAGATAATTGCGGAACTCTCAATTTTAAGGACAGATTTCATGAATTTATACAAAATAAGTGAGGAGTCAAAACGTCTTCGACGAACGTTTTTGTGTAAATTCATGAAATCGCTCAACAAGTGAAGTTGTTTCGCAATTACGTGTTTGGGTTTACAATTCGGGAAGAGGGATAATCTGATTTGACCATTGAATTTGTTTGGGCTTCTGTGTATACTTGAAATAGAAAAATATGAAACAAGGGGTAAAAAATGGACATAATACTTAGACTTAAAGAAGAACTGGGAGTAGAAAAGTGGCAGGTTGAAGCTGCTGTAAAACTAATTGATGAGGGAAATACCATTCCTTTTATTTCGCGATATCGTAAGGAAGTGACTGGTTCACTGAATGATGAGGTACTTAGAAATCTGAGCGAGAGACTGATCTATCTGCGTAATCTTGAAGACAAGAAGCAGCAGGTTATTTCAAGTATAGAAGAGCAGGGAAAACTGACAGAAGAGCTTAAAAATCAGATCCTGGCTGCACAGACATTGGTTGTAGTAGATGATCTTTACAGACCTTACAGACCCAAAAGAAGAACCAGAGCAACCATCGCGAAGGAAAAGGGTCTGGATGGACTGGCTGAGATCATTCTGGCACAAGAAACAACACAGCCGATTGAAGAGATTGCAGCAGTATATTTGAATCCGGAAAAAGAAGTCAATACAGTTGACGAAGCTGTTCAAGGAGCATTGGACATCATTGCTGAGCAGATTTCAGATGAAGCCGATTATCGTATTTATATCAGAAAGGCTACCTTTGACGCCGGAAAAATCATTTCCACCGCGAAAAATGAGAAGGAAGCATCTGTCTATGAAATGTATTATAATTTTGAAGAGCCTGTTAATAAAATGGCCGGTCACAGAGTACTTGCACTCAACAGAGGCGAGGCAGAAAAAATATTGAACGTAAAACTGGAAGCACCAGAGGAGCAGATTCTGATGTTTCTTAAGAAAAAAGTAGTCATCAAAGAAAATCCAATTACAACACCACTATTACAGACAGCACTTGAAGACAGCTATAAACGATTGATCGCGCCTGCTATCGAGCGTGAAATCAGAAATTCATTAACAGAAAAGGCAGAAGAGGGCGCCATCAGCGTGTTTGGCAAGAATCTTGAACAATTACTGCTGCAGCCACCTATCGCCAATCAGGTTGTTCTTGGATGGGATCCGGCTTTTCGTACCGGCTGTAAGCTGGCAGTTGTAGATGCAACTGGAAAAGTATTGGATACAAAGGTGATTTTCCCAACTGCACCTCAGTTTAAGGTAGAGGAAGCAAAACGTGAACTGAAGCAATTGATCAAAAAATATGGGGTTACACTTTTATCAGTAGGAAATGGAACAGCCTCCAGAGAGTCAGAGATGATTATTGTCGATCTGATCAAAGAACTGGATATGCCAATACAGTATGTGATTGTAAATGAAGCGGGTGCATCTGTTTATTCGGCAAGCAAGCTGGCAACAGAAGAGTTTCCGAATTTTGATGTGGGACAGCGTAGTGCTGTGTCTATTGCAAGACGTATCCAGGATCCGCTGGCTGAGCTTGTAAAGATTGATCCAAAATCAATCGGAGTCGGACAGTATCAGCATGATATGAATCAAAAACGTCTGACAGAGGCACTGACGGGTGTAGTAGAGGACAGTGTAAATAAGGTGGGTGTTGATTTGAATACAGCATCTGCTTCGTTACTTGAATACATATCAGGTATTTCAAAGATACTGGCAAAAAATATTGTGGAATATCGTGAGCAAAACGGACGCTTTTTGAACAGAAGGCAGTTACTGAAGGTGCCAAAGATGGGACCGAAGGCATATGAACAGTGCGCCGGATTTATGAGAATTACAAATGGTGAAAATCCATTGGATGCAACCAGTGTACATCCGGAATCCTATGATGCAGCGATGAAACTTCTTAAAAAGCTGGGACTGACAATGGATGATGTAAAAGCAGCACAGGCAAAAGCTATGCAGGATAAGCTTTCGGGAAAAACATCAAAGCCGCAGACAAAAGCACCAGAGAAAAAAACATCTTCCAAGGTTATGATCAAAAACAAGAATACCTCTATGGGACAGGCTCTTGCTGCTGCAATGGGAAATGTCAGTATTTCGACAGAAGAAAAGCAGACACCTGCCGGAAAACAAGAGAATCATGCAGTTGGAAATCTGGAAAAGAAAGTGACCAATAAAAAGAAACTGGCTGAAGAACTTGGCATTGGTGAAATTACGTTGACTGATATTTTAAAGGAACTGGAAAAACCGGCAAGAGATCCTCGTGATGATATGCCAAAACCTATTTTGCGTTCTGATGTTTTAGAGATGAAGGATTTAACGCCCGGCATGATTTTAAAAGGAACTGTCAGAAATGTAATTGATTTTGGTGCGTTCGTAGATATAGGAGTACATCAGGATGGACTTGTTCACATTTCACAGATAACAGACCGTTATATCAAGCATCCGTTGGAAGCAGTGGCAGTAGGTGATATTGTAGAGGTAAAAGTCATCAGTGTAGATGTACCAAAGAAAAGAATTGCGTTAACGATGAAGCTTTCTTAATTGTTTTTATTTGCCCGAGTAAAACCTTCATAAAAAGGAGAGATGTCTATGAAACTATGTAAAAACTGTATAGCAATAGTGATCTGTATGGTAGTGTGCTCCTTTTTGGGAGGAACGGTGACAGCTTATGCCATCGATAAGCAACCTACGCCTAATGCATCTTTTGACGGGTATAACACGAAACTGAATGGTCTGCGCGTGGGTATGGCTGTTTCTACTGATGGTGGTGGTGGCTGGATCCTGATTACTGATTCATGGATGGAGTCGCTGACACTTACGGATGATCAAGCCAATCAGGCTGTCGCATATGGACTTCGCATTAAGATGACAGGTGATGGTGTATACACAGAGGACTCAGATGTGCAGGGCATTACATTAACAAGAGCAGGAGATGCCGATCAGGCGCAAGGTGTTGCACCGTCCAATGGTGGAAACACAGGAAAACTGATTAATCTGACTTCTGATATGCAATACAAAAAAGATTCTGACGGAGATTGGAAGGATGTACAGCAAGATGCAGTAACAAATCTCTCTTCGGGAAATTATATGGTACGCCGCAAGGGAAATGGAAATATGATACCGGGTTCTATTAAATATATCAATATCGGTTCAGGAGACCCGACATCAGGCTGGCCCAAGGCGGCAACTCCTTCTGCATCATTTGATGCAGCCAGCTTGAATTTATACAATGTACAAGGATTATTTTATTCGCTGGATGGCGGGAATAACTGGATCTTTTCCAGTGGCTCACAGGTTACGCTGACAGCATCTGATCTGCGGGCAGATGTGGGAATCCGTGTATATGCACCAGGTAACAATGCGAACACCAGAGACTCCGATGTGCAGACAATCGGCATTTCAAAGGCTAATCCACCGACAGGTATTACTGCATCCAGTGCAACAGCGACTGAATTAGGCGCGATTTATGGAGTCAATAACGGAATGGAATATCTGGCACCGGGAAATCCGATCTGGAATACTGTAAATAATAACCCGTTAAGTGTACCGGGAGGTGTCTATTATCTGAGAACGAAAGCCAACGGAACAATGCTTGCAAGTGATCAGTTACAGATCATCATTAATGTGGACCTGACGCCGCCCGATCCTTTAGACGATGAGGATGAAGAAGAACCGGAACCAGAACCGAAACCGACACCTGCTCCGACACCAAAACCAACACCGACACCAGAAGAGGAACCACAAAGGCAGACTGTTGTTGCCAAGCCAAGCATAGCGGGCAGATCAGATATAAACGGCTGGGATGCAATCGTAGATTATATGACAGATTCTTCTTTGACAATCAATATGAATGGCACAAATGAAATCCCACTGGCAGTTCTTACGGAAATGAAAGAAAAGGGAGCACAGCTAAATCTGGGAATGACCGATAATGTTGTTTGGAATATCAGACCAAGTGCATCATTACAGCCTCAGGATGATGTCGATCTTAAAATGAAACGTATGGTCAGTGTGATCCCGGAAGAATTGTTAAATACAGTGGCTGATCAGTCAAATTATGTGGAACAGTTTTCACTTGCTGCTGAGGGCGCGTTTGGTTTTGATGCAACTTTGTCCTTTTCGTTGAATCAATTGGGACATAGTGGACGGACAGCAAGGTTATACTATTATAATACTTCAAAAAATATGCTTGAGCAGATTGATGAATGCCAGGTGGATCAAAAAAATACAGTTGCATTTAATATGACACATGCATCCTACTATGCAGTTGTTGTCGGGGAACGTCTGCAAACAGTCATTAACAGTCAGACAGAACAAAAACAGGATGAGACTCCGACTACCACGTTGCCATCATCACACAACAATCAAGTAAAAAAAGCAAATACAACAAAGGCCGCATTGGTAGTTGTCGGGGTGATTCTTGCATGCATTGTGGGGATTATTATTGTCAGTCGTGTTTCTAATAAAAAAAATAAACAAACAAAAAAGAAAAAATAATGTCCGGAGGGCAGAACATGCAGGTAGAATTTGATGTAAAAATGACAACACGTAAAATGTATGATTACATGCTTTATCATATGTTTACAAGTTTTCAGGGAATATTAGGTGAAAGTATAGGCGTATTGCTGATTGGTGCATTTATCCTTTCGGGAAAATGGATTTATCTGATCACAGGAGTGATCGTACTGTTCTATTTGCCGGTTGCTTTGTATATGAATGCTAAGAAACAGGTTCTTTTGAATCCAGCATTTAAAGAAGTGCTTCATTATACCTTAGATGATAACGGAATCACTATTACTGTAGGTGATTCGTCTGAATCACAAAAATGGGAAGATATGAGAAAAGCAGTATCGACAAATCGTAGTATCATTGTGTATACAAGCAAGGTGGGAGCCAGTATTTTCCCAAAAGAGGATATGGGCAGCCAATGTTTGAATGTGATCGAGATGATTTCGACTCATATGAATCCGAAGAAAGTGAATATACGTAACTAATGGAGAGAAACATGATTAAGGAAACATTTTCTGCAAAGGAAACATTTGCGTTTGGGAAGCAAATCGGAGAAAAGGTGAAACCGGGTGATATCATCGTCCTGATTGGTGATCTGGGAGTTGGGAAAACAGTTTTCACACAGGGCATTGCTGAGGGACTAGGTATTACGGAATCGATTAACAGTCCGACATTTACAATTGTGCAGGTGTATGAAGAAGGAAGAATGCCTTTTTATCATTTTGATGTTTACCGCATTGGCGACAGTAGCGAAATGGACGAAATCGGATATGAGGATTATTTCTATGGAGATGGTCTTTGCGTGATCGAATGGGCTGATCTGATCTATGATCTTCTTCCTGAAACTATTATCCGTGTAGAGATCAAAAAGGATCTTTCAAAGGGATTTGATTACAGAATGATAACATTGGAGTGTAAATATGAAAATATTAGCAATTGACAGTTCCGGACTGGTAGCTTCAGTAGCAGTACTGGAAGAAAAAGAGGATGCTGAACGTGTAAGTGTGCTTGCATCATATACTTTAAACTATAAAAAAACGCATTCACAGACATTACTTCCGATGATTGATGAGATTAAAACAATGTTAGAACTTGATCTTAAAACAATTGATGCAATTGCAATTGCATCGGGACCGGGATCATTTACGGGACTTCGCATTGGCAGTGCAACGGCCAAGGGACTTGGTCTGGCATTGCAAAAGCCGATTGTTGCCATACCTACGGTAGATGCACTGGCATATAATTATTATGGAAGTGACAGATTGATCTGCCCGATCATGGATGCACGCAGAAATCAGGTATATACCGGAATTTATACATTCAAAAATGGTGAATTTATCAAAATACGTAAACAATGTGCCATTCAGATTGAAGAGTTAACCGCGCAGCTGAACCAGATGAATGGGCAGGTGGTATTTCTGGGAGATGGTGTTCCTGTCTATGCCACTTATTTGAATGAGCACATGCAAACATCCTTTGAATTTGCGCCGGCGCATCTTTCAAGACAGAGTGCAGCAGCACTTGGTATTTTTGCACTTGAAGATTTGAATGCAGATCGGAACTATGTGGAGGATGCTATGGAGCATAAACCTGATTACCTGAGAATGGCACAGGCGGAGCGAGAATTAGAAGAAAAGAAAAAGGCGCAAGAACAATGAATGAAGAAACAAAATGCTGCCGGATCAAGGAACTGACTGTTTATGAATTAGAAGAAATCTGTCTGATTGAGCAGGAATGTTTTGAAAGCCCATGGGAAAAACAGGATTTTCAACAAATGATTTCAGATCCTGACAGGTTGTATCTTGTGGCAATTTTTGATAAAATGGTAGCTGGAGGATGTGCAGTCCGTCACATTATGGGTGATGGAGAAATCACGAATGTTGCTGTAAAAAATGCCTTCCGAAAAAGAGGGATAGCAAGCGCATTAATAGATGAGCTGCTAATAAGAGGAGCCAGGATGGGCATCGAGGCGTTTACACTCGAGGTTCGTGCAGGTAATCAACAGGCGATACATTTATATGAGAAAAAGGGATTTGTGACGGAAGGAATTCGAAAAAACTTTTATCGAAATCCTACAGAAGACGCACTAATCATGTGGAAGAGATAGGGATAACGAGGAGTAATTACCACTATCTATTAAGAAACCGGACTTGTATAATAAAGCTGAATGCTGAAATTTTGGAGGACGGATATGCGAAAAAATGATAGAATTATATGTAATTGCTGCACCAGAGAATTTATGTTACGTGATGGATTCGCGAGAGAAAGCGTTATCTCAATCGATTATATATTTGGTTTTTTTTCTGAAAAGGATGGGGAAAAACACAGCTTTGATTTATGTGAAGAATGCTATGACCGACTGACAGCATCGTTTCAGATTCCTGTCAGTGTGGAAGAAATGAATGAATTGATTTAAATATATAGATGATTGTGAAACGATTTTATTAGTTATTATATAGAACAGAGGAAAAAGAATGTTAGACGTTTGTTTGCTTGGAACAGGTGGAATGATGCCACTTCCTTATCGTTGGCTCACATCACTGATGATGAGATATAATGGAATGAGTATTCTGATCGATTGCGGTGAAGGAACTCAGATTGCAATGAAAGAAAAGGGCTGGAGTGCAAAACCAATTGATGTGTTATGTTTTACACACTATCATGCGGATCATATCGGTGGTCTGCCAGGATTGTTACTCACTATGGGAAATGCAGAACGTACTGAACCGCTTACGATGATAGGTCCGAAGGGGCTGTCACGTGTGGTCAATGCATTACGTATGATTGCACCTGAACTGCCTTTTGAACTTAGATTTATCGAGTTGGAGGATACACAGCAGACGATTGATTTTGGAACATTTCGAATAGAGGCTTTTCGCGTGAAGCATAATATTGTATGCTATGGATATAGTATTTTGATTGACCGTGCAGGCAAATTTGATGTTAACAGAGCAAAAGAGCAGAATATTCCACTTCAATATTGGAATAGACTGCAAAAAGGTGAACAAATAGAAACCCCGGAAGGTGTTTTAAACCCTGAAATGGTACTTGGCAGCCCGAGAAAAGGAATTAAACTGACTTATTGTACAGACAGCAGACCTACTGATCTGATCGTTGAGAGTGCAAAGAATGCAGACCTCTTTATCTGTGAGGGCATGTACGGCGAACCGGATAAACTAGAGAAAGCAAAAGAGTACAAACACATGACATTTTATGAAGCAGCTGAAATGGCAAAGGATGCAAATGTCAATGAAATGTGGTTGACTCATTATAGTCCGTCTCTTGTAAATCCAAGGGAATTTATGCCTCGTGTGAAGAAAATTTTCACTCATGCACATGCGGGCAAGGATGGGATGACGACCGTACTTGAATTTAGCGAAGACTGACGATGAACGAGATATCATATTCGGACGGAGAGGGGGATAGATGTGAAAAAGAATATCAAAGGAACTATGATTGGCCTTGCAATGATTCTTCTTGTTTTGGGCTATTACGCATATCTATCCAACCGACAGACGCCGACTCAGAATGAGGCTGTTAAAATCACGCGTACGCAGGATGTATTACTTAAGGATCTGACACGTAACTATCCACCTTCACCGAAGGAAGTTCTTAAGTATTACAGTGAAATGACAATGTGCTTTTATAATGAGGAGCATTCTGAAGAGGAAATCAAAGAACTTGCACTTAAGGCAAGAGAGCTGTATGACAGTGAACTCCTAAAGAATCAGACAGAAGAACAGTATATCAGGATGCTTGGTGAAGATATCAGTGAATATAAAAACGAGAAGATAACGGTGTCCAGTTATTCAGTTTCAAACAGCACGGACGTGGAGTATTATACGCGAGACAATGCTGAGTGGGCGAAGCTTTATTGCATCTATACATTACGTAAAGGCACTTCACTTGCTTCAACAGAGGAAGAATTTCTGCTTAAGAAGGATGAGGACGGACATTGGAAAATCTATGGATGGATTCTGAGTCCGGAAAAAGAGGAGTCAAAGGAACAAAAAGAATAATAATTGATAGTGGAATGGCGGTTTATCATGAATGAATTGAATGAGAAAGAGAATATCACGATATTAGCAATCGAGAGTTCCTGCGATGAAACAGCAGCTGCTGTTGTACGAAATGGTCGCCAGGTGCTCTCTAATATTATTTCATCGCAGATTGATCTGCATACCTTATATGGGGGTGTTGTGCCGGAAATAGCATCCAGAAAACATATTGAGAAGATCAATCAGGTGATTACGGAAGCATTACATCAGGCAGACGTCGAATTAAAAGATCTGGATGCAATTGGTGTTACATATGGTCCCGGACTTGTCGGCGCGCTGCTTGTAGGTGTTGCGCAGGCAAAGGCAATTAGTTTTGCATCTGGAATACCGCTTGTCGGTGTCCATCATATCGAAGGACATATTTCGGCTAATTATATCGAGCATCAGGAGCTAGAACCTCCGTTTGCGTCTTTGGTTGTATCTGGAGGACACACGCATCTGGTGAAGGTATTAGACTATGGTTCTTATGAAATTATAGGACGCACCAGAGATGATGCGGCTGGTGAAGCGTTTGATAAAGTGGCACGTGCAATCGGGCTCGGATACCCTGGAGGGCCTAAAATTGACCGTGTGGCAAAGGAAGGAAATCCAAATGCCATTCATTTTCCAAGGGCTAAAATAGAAGACTCCGTTTATGATTTCAGCTTCAGCGGGTTGAAATCGGCGGTTCTGAATTATTTAAATTCATGCGAAATGAAGGGGGAAACTTATGTCCAGGCGGATGTGGCTGCCTCTTTTCAACAGGCGGTAACTGAGGTGTTAGTAGAGCATTCTATGCATGCCGTAAAAGAGTATGGGTTTAAAAAGTTTGCCTTGGCAGGAGGCGTGGCATCAAATTCAGCACTGCGCCAGGCGATGAAAGATGCCTGTAAAGAGCAACAGGTAGAGCTTTATGTGCCGTCACCGATCTTGTGTACAGATAATGCAGCTATGATTGGGTGTGCTGCTTATTATGAGTATCGCAAGGGCGTTCGTCATGGCTGGGACTTAAATGCAGTGCCAAATCTGAAACTTGGTGAGAGATAGGGAAAGTGGTTCATTTTAGAAAGAAACGGGTACAAGGATGAAGAATATAGCTATTGTTCTGGCAGCAGGACAGGGGAAACGGATGGGGTCGAAGGTACCGAAACAGTATCTTTTACTGAAAGGGAAACCTGTTCTGTTTTACTCATTAAAAGCATTTCAGGAAAGCTTTATAGATGCGATTGTACTGGTGACGCCGGCAGAGGATGTTGCATACTGCCGTAAAGAAATCGTTGAAACATATCATTTAGATAAGGTTATCGATATCGTGCCTGGAGGGAGGGAACGATACCATTCTGTTGTACAGGGATTAGCGTGTATCAGTCATCTTGCATGTGATTACATATGGATTCATGATGGAGCCAGACCATTTCTTAATACTGATATCATTGAACGTGTATACCAATGCGCAAAGGAGAATGGAAATGCAGTGACGGCCATGCCGGTTAAAGACACAATTAAGATTGTTGATCAAGAACAGTTTGTCGTGCAGACTCCAAACAGACAGTCGGTATGGCAGATTCAGACCCCGCAGACTTTTGAGAGCAATATGATCCGTAGTGCCTATCAGAAGTTAATGCAGCAGGAGTCAGAGCTTCTAAAAAAGGGAATTACGATTACAGATGATGCAATGGTAGTTGAGAATACAATGAATCAAAAGGTCAAATTAATAGAAGGCAGTTATGAAAATATTAAGATTACAACGCCGGAAGACCTGAAGGTTGCAGAACTGTTTTTTTCAACGTAAAGTCCTTGTTTTCAAGTGTTTTCGTGAGGCTCGAAAAAAAAAAGAAAAAAAATCAAAAAAATGATTGACACAACTAACCCTTTTTGCTACAATAACTTTTGCGCCGACTTGAGAGAATAAGTCGAAAGCAGATAGATAATACGACTTTTGCGGTGCAGATGTATGACTAGGAGAGGTATCGAAGTGGTCATAACGAGGCGGTCTTGAAAACCGTTTGTCCGCAAGGGCGCGTGGGTTCGAATCCCACCCTCTCCGCTAGATATCCTATAAGAAATCATTCAGCTTTTGGAGAAGTACCCAAGCGGCTGAAGGGGCTCCCCTGGAAAGGGAGTAGGTCGTTAATAGCGGCGCGAGGGTTCAAATCCCTCCTTCTCCGTCGGTATTCAACCTATCGAAACGGATATCGAACAGAACCTTGAAAACTAAACAGTATAAACCAACCCTGAAAATTCATGAAAGCAATGAACAGTGTGAAGATGAAAAATGGGAAACAAAATGTGCTTGCACAATTTTGTTGAGCAAATTTCAGATTCAAAGGGCGAACGCCCGTGACGAATAAACGTATGCGTTTATGAGTTACACTGAACAGAGCAAATGAGAATTCAGAACGAATCAGATCGTAACAGATCTGAACTCGAAACAAAACAGTAAAAAAGTTGTAATACAGAAATGGATTGCAGCAAGGATAAAATTAGCTAGCAAGTTGATTT
>JAAYYM010000597.1 GCA_012515365.1 Clostridia bacterium | reverse complement strand
GTGTCCACTATGTGGGGCTTGCTGATTCTTGAACATGTCCAAGAGCAGGGATTTATGCAAAACTGAGGTGTCCAACAATAGGGAACTCAAGTTTTAAAAATGTCCTTGACAAGGGGTACAGTTTAAACTGCTACTGCCATAGCAGGCGTGATTTCACCTAACAATGAATCAGCAATCACGATTCCGATTGGTCCTACTATGTAGTCTGCATCTCTGCAGTTAACAATGGTAGCATTTTCTCCCGTGGCCCCTTGCCTTACCCCGGCTTTCAGCATATTAGCTGTCGCAATACTGTTTGTCCCCACTGCAATAATCTGAGCATCTTCAAATTTATTTTTCAAGCGTTCGATCAAGAGTTTTCCAACGTTTCCACCCTGTCCATCTATCACCACGATCTTCATGCAGATGCCCTCCGTTTCTGTTCCAAGCATTATTTAATGATTATACACGAAGTTTAGGGTATTGTGAAGTAGGAGTTATGTAGATGGCAGTAGACAGCATGTTTCATTCAACTAGCACCATTCATCAAAAAAGTAGCAGGCGTCCTGCTACTTTTTTGTCTTTGTTATCCGCTACTTCATCTGACTTTCCTGTTTTGCGATCATCTGTCTGACCATTTCACCACCGATGGATCCGGCTTCTTTTGCTGTCAAGTCACCATTGTAACCTTCTTTTAAGTTTACACCAAGCTCTGATGCTACTTCGTTTTTAAATCTATCCATCGCTGCCTTGGCTTCCATTTTATTTGTTCCATTTTTATTAGATGCCATTTCATTCACCTCCATAATAAGACGTCTGCCTTTTATATTAATAGATAAACACAACTGATTGTCCTGCTTATCTTGATACTATTATTTGCTCACAGACACTTTATTATGTTGGTAATTTTTACTTTCACATTATATCAATCGCTCAATTTTCATATACATATAAATGCTTCAGCTCTCACTGTTTATAAATAATTTTGCTCTTAAGCGCACCTGCTTCCGTTTCGCAGTCAAGCAGTTTGATCAGTTCTAATGCAAATGCAATGCTGGTTCCCATTCCACGGCTTGTCGTAATGTTTCCGTCAGTCATCACTTCTTCGCGCTCTACAATTGCACCCGTCAATTCTGCTTCATATCCCGGATAGCAAACTGCATGCTTACCCTGTAGCAATCCGAGTTTACCTAATACACTTGGTGCCGCACAGATCGCAGCCAGCCTTTTCCCTTCAGCTGCCGCTTTTTGTAATAACACACAAAGCTTTTCATTTTCTTTCAAATGCTGCGTTCCCGGAGCTCCTCCGGGTAGTACGAACATATCAGTTTCTGAAAAATCAACCTCTGAAAAGTTAAGATCAGCTTTAACTGTCACACTGTGTGAGCCATTGACATAATCACTGTCATCTACAGAAACAAGTGCCACATCCAGACGATCTCGCCTTAGCAGATCCACAACAGTCAATGCTTCAATTTCCTCAAACCCCTCAGCAAGAAATACACATACCTTTGCCATAACAAAGCCTCCATTCCAGTTTTTAATCAATTCTTTTCTTTTATTGTAACAAAAATCAAAAAGTATATCCACTGGAATTTCTCCACAGACTATTATATACTTGCAATATCGGATTAGGATTCAAAATACAAATGACTGAAATGAGGATTGTTATGAATTTTACTGTTATATTTGATATGGATGGCGTGATCTTTGATACAGAGAGACTTTATATGGATGCCTGGAAAATTGTTGCCAAACAATATAAACTTGAACGCATTGAAGAAGTTGTACTGGCTTGTACAGGTGTCAATTCTGAAACTACGGTTAAAATTGTAAAAAGCTACTTAGGAGAAGATTTCCCTTATGAATATTACCGCGACAAAGTCCGTGTCCACTTAAATGCTGCCATAGAAAAAGACGGTATTCCACAAAAGCCCGGAGTGGTTCCGTTATTATCCTTTTTGAAAAATGCAGGCTGCCGCATCGGACTAGCATCTTCCACCCGATACGATATTGTGATGAGTGAATTAAAGGATGCCAAGCTCGATCTTTATTTTGACCAGATCATCGGTGGAGATAAGGTAAGTAAAAGCAAGCCTGATCCGGAAATATTTCTCACCTGTGCCAAATTGCTCGACGCAGTTCCTGAACAAACATATGTCATCGAAGATTCTTTTAATGGAATCAAAGCTGCTTATGCTGCATCAATGAAGCCGATCATGATCCCGGATT
>JAAYYM010000596.1 GCA_012515365.1 Clostridia bacterium | reverse complement strand
GTGTCCACTATGTGGGGCTTGCTGATTCTTGAACATGTCCAAGAGCAGGGATTTATGCAAAACTGAGGTGTCCAACAATAGGGAACTCAAGTTTTAAAAATGTCCTTGACAAGGGGTACAGTTTACAGTAGTCGTTAATTATGAGCAAAATGGAGAAAACGAAATAGAGGAACTTGATTTGAACAATATAGATGTAAATGTGATGAATTCAGATATTATTCGAACTTTTCTGAGTAATGCGTTGATGGATGAAGTGGAGAGCTTCACGGAAAATTATATCAGGATGATATCAGAAGAGGCACTAAAGTCTAAAATATTTCGTCAGTATATTTTGCTGTTTGTTTATTTTGGTGTGAATTCATTTGTTCATGAGATGGGTTACAATGCAGAAAAAATGGAATTAGATGCAGGTCGTATTTGTACGGATGAGATTCAGACAGTAGAAGATCTCCAGAATAGAATTGTGTACATATTAAGTGCAGGAATTGAACTTCGAGAAGAAAATGCCCAAAATCGTTATCAGAATGTGATTCTGACATCTACTCGTTTTCTTCAGGAGCATTTTGCAGATGAAGATATGTCTCTTAATAAGGTAGCATGCGAGGTCAATGTGAGTGCTAACCACTTCAGCGCTTTATTCAGTCAGGAGATGGGACAGACTTTTATCGAGTATCTGACTGCGCTTAGAATGAAGAAGGCAAAGGAATTGCTAAGATGCAGTGATAAACGTTCTGGTGAGATTGCTTTAGAGGTCGGATATAAAGATTCTCATTATTTTAGTTTTCTGTTTCGGAAGACACAGGGATGCACTCCGAGTGAATACAGGAATCAAAAGGAAACACTGATATGATGAAGATCAAAAAGGTGAATCGCATGAGCTTGAACAAGAAAATGCGTCTGATTACGTTAAGAATCCTGACCCCCTTAATTTTGTGTATTATAGTGATCATGATCATACTGGGAACATATGCAATGCGTTATTCGAAAATCACACATAATGTAAATGTTAGTAGCAGATTTAACATTGAATTCAAGGAAAATCTGGATATGAAGATGTACCATTATGCTGTAAGTAATAAGGGAAAGGAAGACCTTCCTATTGAAGATGTAGAGGTTGCAATAGCAATTGCGCGGTCATTGTCAGAAACAACTGAGTGTAAAGAGAGCAGACAGTCAATTAGAAATGTGCTGGATTATTGTGAGAACCTTAAAAAACGAATGTATGCGCTAGGCGAAACAGATGGGTACGACAGCAGGATACAACAGTTAGATAATAATATTTATGTATTGACCGGATTGATTCAGGAAAAAATGATGGACTATATTTATTATGAGGCGGGCTATCTGACGATGATTGAGGATATCATGAATCGCGGGCTGGTTTGGATCTTTGTTATATTAGTGCTCGTAATAATGGTGGTCTCCATTATTATTTTATACAGATCGTTTCGTTTCTCAGACGGTATAGCAAGACCTATTTCAGCATTACGTGAAAATGTCAAAAAAGTAGGGAATGGAATGTTTAATATTCCGGTTGTGGAATCTAATGATTATGAGATTGCAGACTTGAATATGGGCATTCAGAACATGGCAAAAAGAATTGAGAAGCTCCTGCAAGATGTCAAGGAGGAGGAACAACTACAGCATAAGATGCAACTGCAGCTTTTGCAGGCACAGGTGAGTCCTCATTTTCTCTATAATACACTGGATACGATTATTTGGCTTGTTGAAGCAGATAAACAAGCGGATGCAATTGCCATGCTTGGTAATCTGTCTGTTTTCTTCCGTACAGCTCTTTCAGAAGGCAATGACATTATTCGGCTCGAGGAGGAAATGATGCATACGAGAAGCTATTTGGACATTCAGCAGGTACGGTATCGGGATATATTGCATTATTCAATTGACCTTCCGGATTCAGTTTTCGATATTATGATTCCAAAACTGACCCTTCAGCCGATTACGGAGAACGCATTATATCATGGTGTCAAAGAAAAGCGAGGCAGAAGTCTGATACGAGTGACTGCTCATGACAGAGGATCAGATGTTCTGATTGTAGTAGAGGATTCAGGTATTGGAATGAAGCCGGAAAAACTGGCGGAGGTACGTAAAGCTTTAAATGGCGGCACAAGAATAGGCTTTGGCATGGCTGCAGTACAGGAGCGCATACGTTTATGCTATGGCACGGATTATGGAATTTCTGTATCGTCGGTTTACGGAGAAGGGACACGAGTAGAAATCTTAATCGGGAAAAATCAGCCCAATGGATAAAAAAAACAACTTTTGACGAACAAATAAGAACAGATAGTGGAAAAAGTGATAAATTATTCAACTTTTCGGTGAAGAATATTCATGGTATTTGTTTGAAAAAAAAATATAATAATCCTTGTAAGCAAATAATAACATTTACTTTAAGGAGGATTTCAAATGAAAAAGAAATTATTGGCAATGCTCATGGCTGCATGTATGGTAATGGGATTAACAGCATGCGGTTCCAGTAACGCTGCAACAAGCACAGCTGCACCAGAAGAGGCAGCAGCGCCAGAAGCAAGCGCAGAGACAGAGGCACCTGAAGAAACAGAAGCATCAGCAGAGACAGAAGCCCCAGAAGAGACAGCAGGAGAACTCATTACGGTTGGTTTTGCACAGGTGGGAGCAGAATCAGATTGGCGTACTGCTAATTCAACATCTATGAAAACAACATTCACAGAAGAAAACGGATATGAGTTAATTTTTGATGATGCACAGCAGAAACAGGAAAATCAAATTGCCGCAATTCGTAATTTTATTCAGCAGGAAGTTGATTATATTGTGCTGGCTCCTGTTACAGAGACTGGTTGGGATGCAGTATTGCAGGAAGCCAGTGATGCAGGAATTCCAGTTATTATTGTAGATCGTATGGTAGATGTATCGGATGATAGTCTGTATACAGCATGGGTTGGATCAAACTTCCAGCTTGAAGGTGATAAGGCTGCTGAGTGGTTAAATCAGTACTTACAGGCTAATAACATTGAAAATGCAAATATCGTTAATATCCAGGGAACCATTGGTGCTTCTGCACAAATTGGTCGTACTGCCGGACTTGAAGATGCATGTGAAGCAAATTCAAACATGACATTATTAGCAGCAGCAACAGGAGAGTTTACACAGGCAAAGGGACAGGAAGTTATGGAGTCCTTCTTGAAACAATATGACGATATCAATGTGGTATGGTGTGAAAATGATAATGAAGCATTTGGTGCGATTGATGCTATCGAAGCATCTGGTAAGACAGTTGGTTCAGATATTGCAAATGGTGAAATCATGGTACTGTCCTTTGATGCTGTAAATGCTGGAATGGCACTTACTTTAGAAGGTAAAATCACATTGGATACAGAATGTAATCCATTACATGGACCACGTGTAGAATCCATTATTCAGGTACTTGAGACAGGCGGAACACCAGACAAGATAGCCTATGTTGATGAGGGAATTTATGCACATGACGATACTGTAAAATCTGTAACAATCGATGGAACAGAATATGAGGTTACAGCAGTGACACAGGAAGTTGTAGATGGTCGTGAATATTAGGATACAGATAACATCTAATAAGAGTTAAGAATCATAGCGTGATATAGATTGCTATATCACGCTATTTTTTAAAATGGAAGGTGGAAGGTATAGATGGAGCAGAATATTGTATTATCCATGAAAAATATTGGAAAAACATTTCCAGGTGTAATTGCACTTTCAAAAGTGGATTTTAAACTTCGTAAAGGTGAAATACATGCTTTGATGGGTGAAAATGGCGCAGGAAAATCGACGCTGATCAAGGTACTTACTGGTGTGTATGGAATGGATACAGGTGAAATACATATTGCAGGGATTGACAAGCGGGTCATAAATCATTCTCCGGAGGATGCACAGTTACATGGAATTAGTACAGTATATCAAGAAGTTAATCTTTGTCCGAATTTAAGTGTGGCAGAAAATCTGTTTATAGGAAGAGAACCAAAGAAATTTGGAATGATTGACTGGAAAACAATGAATGCAAAATCTGTGGAACTGCTTAAAAGTCTTGATATACAAGTAGAAGCGACACAGATGTTAGAGGAGTGCTCGATTGCAATTCAACAAATGGTTGCAATTGCCCGTGCAGTTGATATGCAGTGTAAGGTGTTAATTTTAGATGAGCCGACTTCTTCATTAGATGAAGGAGAAGTTGAGAAACTTTTTGATTTAATGCGAAAATTAAAAGGAGAGGGTGTTGGCATTATATTTGTAACACATTTCCTGGAACAGGTATATGCAGTATGTGATCGAATTACGGTTCTTAGAAATGGTGAACTGGTAGGAGAATATGAAATAGAGAGTTTGCCAAGAGTTATGTTAGTTGCGAAAATGATGGGAAAAGATTTTGATGACCTTAGCGATATTAAGAGTGAAAGAAAGATGAAATCAGATGAAGATAACGGTCCGGTAATCAAGGCAGAGGGACTTGGACATACAGGAACTATTAAACCTTTCAACTTTAAGATCAATCGGGGTGAGGTGGTTGGACTCACAGGACTGCTTGGCTCCGGACGTTCAGAACTTGTGAGAGCAATTTATGGAGCGGATAAGGCTGATCAGGGAAAACTTGAGGTATGTGGCAAGGAATTGAAGATCAATACACCTCTTGATGCAATGAAAGCCGGCATGGCATATCTTCCAGAAGACCGGAAAAATGATGGAATTCTTGCAGATTTGTCTGTCAGAGAGAATATTATTATTGCAATGCAGGCTAAAAAGGGAATATTCAAACTGATGACTCGTAAGGAAATGGAGGATGCGGCAGACAACTTTATTGATCTTCTGCAGATAAAGACTGCAAGCCGCGAAACACCCATTAAGAGTTTATCAGGTGGTAATCAACAGAAAGTAATTATTGGACGCTGGCTGCTTACCAATCCTAAATTTCTGATTTTAGATGAACCGACACGCGGAATTGATATTGGAACCAAAACAGAAATTCAGAAGCTTGTTCTACGTCTTGCAGATGAAGGAAAAGCGATTACATTTATATCATCAGAGATAGAGGAAATGCTTCGTACCTGTTCGAGAATGGAGGTTCTTCGAGATGGCCAAAAGGTTGGTGAGATTGAAGGCGAAGAATTGACTCAGGAGAGAATTATGCAGACTATAGCAGGAGGCAAAGCAGATGAGTAAAAAAGCAACGAGGGAAAACTTTATGTTAAAGAAAATTACACAACATCGTTTATTCATGCCAATCATCTGTCTAATGGTTGTTTTGTTAGCAAATGTAATTAAGACACCGGATTTTTTCCATGTTTCTATTAGCAATGGAGTTTTATATGGCTACATAATCGATATTGTTAACCGTGCATCAGAACTTGTGATTTTGGCAATTGGTATGACACTTGTTACGGCAGCATCTGGTGGACAGGATATTAGCGTCGGGGCAGTAATGGCTGTTGCGGGAGCAGTGTGTTGCCAGATATTATCTGGTGGTGAAGTCAGTGTTACGGAATTCTCTAATTCGTTAATGATTGCAGTTTTTGCGGCAGTTTTTGCAGCAGCATTATGCGGAGTTTTTAATGGATTTCTGGTTGCAAAACTTCATATCCAGCCAATGGTTGCAACTTTGATTTTATTTACAGCGGGACGAGGAGTTGCACAGTTGGTTACGAAAGGTCAGATTACATATATTCGTGTGGATTCTTATAAGGTGATGGGCGGCTATATTGGAAAATGTCCAATTCCTACACCTATCTTTTTTGCGATTGCAGCAGTTATTATTGTTTACTTTATTTTGAATAAAACTGCGTTGGGACTTTATATTGAAAGTGTTGGAATCAATGGCTCTGCATCACGTCTTGTTGGACTGAATTCAACGAGAATTAAGTTTCTTACTTATGTCATTTGTGGTGTGCTGTCTGGTATCGCCGGAGTGGTAGCCTCCAGTCGTATTTATTCTGCAGATGCGAATAACATTGGACTGAATCTGGAGATGGATGCCATACTTGCGGTTGCTCTAGGCGGTAATGTTCTAAGTGGTGGTAAGTTTAGTTTAATGGGATCTGTTATAGGTGCGTATACAATTCAGGCATTGACAACGACTTTATATGCTATGAATGTATCAGCTGACCAACTTCCTGTATATAAAGCGGTAGTGGTAATTTTCATTGTAGTACTTCAAAGCCCTGTATTTAAAAAGTTCTTGGATGAGAAAAAGGCGAAGAAGGTGCTTGTTAAGCAGGAGATGGAAGGAGGTGCCAGAGCATGAGCAGACAAAGAAAAAAAATAGGAAGCAGTACGTTTCTTTTGATTATCACCATTGCTTTATTTGCAGTTATGTATATAGCCGGAATGGTTGTATTTAGAAATAAAGGATTTGCCAATCCCCAGATGTTTTTGAACCTCTTTATTTCCAATGCAGGATTGATTGTAATTGGCTGTGGTATGACGATTGTAATGATCACAGGAGGAATCGATATCTCTGTTGGATCTATTACTGCATTGGTGTGTATGGCTGCAGCTTATAATATGGAGCAGAAGGGCATGAATGCATGTCTGGCAGTTTTGATCTGTCTTGTAATTGGAATTTTATTTGGAATTGTCCAAGGCTATCTGGTAGCATATTTGGAAATTCAACCGTTTATTGTGTCACTTGCCGGGATGTTTTTTGGACGAGGACTGACTGCAGTCGTTAGTACGGATATGATTGCAATTACAAATGAAGTGTTCTTAGGATGGGCAAAGTACAAAATTTATATGCCATTTGGTACAGTAAACAAGAAGGGCATTTTTCAGCAGGCGTATATCTATCCGACTGTAATCATTGCAATAGTGGTAGTTATCTTAATTTCTATTATGCTGAAACGTACAAAGTTCGGACGCAAGTTATATGCCATTGGAGGTAATCAGCAAAGTGCATTGATGATGGGACTTGATGTGAAAAAGACCAAGATGCAGGCATACATTTTAGATGGCTTCCTTGCAGGACTTGGTGGGGTGCTTTTCTGCTTAAACAGTTGTGCAGGATTTGTTGAGCAGGCAAAAGGACTTGAGATGGATGCTATTTCGTCCGCTGTCATTGGAGGCACTTTGTTAAGCGGTGGTGTTGGAACTGCCATCGGAACGTTGTTTGGTGTGTTGATCAAGGGAACTATTACAAGCTTGATTACGACACAGGGAACGCTATCAAGCTGGTGGGTTCGGATCACGCTGTCTGCATTACTGTGTTTCTTTATTGTTTTGCAATCTATTATAACATCTGCAAAATTGAAGAAAAGAACAAAAGTATAAAAGGAAAAACCAGACGCGTTATTCAGCAGTTATTTTAACTTAACTCCGCGTATAAATACAGAATCAAGGGAGAGATCTTGGTTCAATAATAAAAGATCAGCAGTTTTACCGGGAGCAATGCTCCCGGTTTTTTGATAGATTCCAAGTGCTTTTGCGGGGTTCATTGTGGCACATCGCACTGCATCTTCTAAAGGAATTCCGAAGTTGACTGCATTGGTCAAACAATCAAAAAGATTTGAGACAGAGCCTGCGATCGTACCATCTTTCAGTGTCGCAAGTTTCCCATTTACAAGAACCTGCTGGTCTCCAAGCGTATATTCACCATCACTCAGCCCTGTTGCCATCATAGAATCACTAATGAGGATGATCTGCTTTTTTGAGAAAAGCTTGAATGCCATTCGTATGGCAGCAGGATCGCTATGAATGCCATCACAGATTAACTCGACAGATACTCCATTCGTATCGGCGGCAGCGCCGATTAGACCAGGTGCTCTATGTGAAAATGGGGGCATCGCATGGTATAGATGGGTGACGTGGGTGATACCGGCATCAAATGCACGCATGCAGGTAGAATAATCGGCCATTGTATGTCCGGCAGAAATCATAAAATCGTTCTTAAGTTCATGTATGAAATCGATTGCTCCGGGGAGTTCGGGTGCAATTGTGATCAGACGGATCAGACCGGCAGCTTCCTGATTAAGCTCCCTGACCAAAGAAGGAGCTGGCGCTGACAGGTATTCCTTGTTTTGCGCACCACATTTTTGGGCAGAAAGAAATGGTCCTTCCAGATTGACTCCAATCAAGGAAGCTTCCGATGGATCTGCCTGAAAGGCAGAAGCAGATGCACAAATCATTTTCAACTGTTTTGCCGGCAATGTCATAGTAGTAGGGCAAAAGGATGTGATCCCGTTTTGCGCTTCGTATTTTGCGATTGCGTGAATGGCATCAACAGATGCTTCACAGAAATCATGACCGTTGCAGGCATGGAGGTGAATATCACAAAGACCGGGAATGGCATACTTTCCATTTGCATCAATGATTGTTACATCATCATAAGAAGTCTGATCTGAAACAAACACTCCGTGGCTGATCATAATCGTTCCTTTGATAAATGTAGAATCTTCTGTATAGATTTGAACATTCGTAATGATGGTCATGAAGCAGTTCCTCCTATATGAACACAAAATAAATGGGTTATTCGTTTAAACAGATAAGCGGTATCTGAATCCCAATCGCAGACTGCAGTCGTGTAATCTGCTGTTTAGAAGCAGCTATCTGTGATTCAATTTCGGTTATTTTTAACTTAAATTGATCAGTCAGATAGGCGTCATCCCAGTGCTGTAGCAGGTCACGTATCTGGGCAACACTGAAACCTAAATCGCGCAAAAGTATAATTTTCTGCAATTCGGGCACCTGCTCGGCGCCATACATCCGATATCCGTTTTCAGGGTCTGTTTTTGAGGGTTTCAGAAGTCCCTGACTGTCATAATAACGAAGCATTCTTACCGATACACGCGTGAGCTTGGAAAAATCACTTATTTTTAGCATGGAGCCTCCTTAACAAACATTTTTATGCTGTGTGACTTTAACGATATATCTATTTATAATCATGACATATAACATATCTTTTTTCAACAGCATCTGCGATAAGGTCGTGTGCTTGCATAGACATATTTGTTGTGATAGACTGAATATGTCAGAAGTTTTTTAAAAACAGACTTGACGCTTGGCAGACATATGACTGAAACCTAGCAGAAAGGCGGGATTTCTATGATATATGATCAGAACGCAACAACATTTGATTCGTCAGAACTAAACTATAATGAGATGGAGGCACGTTATCTTCGCCAGCTTAATGCGATGACGGAAATGAATGATAAGAATCTGATCGCAAAAGGAAGACATAACCTGACGCTGAATCGGACAGAGTATTATCAGAGAAAGCGTGAGGAGGCCTTAGAGCTATATCAGGGTGATAATTATGAACAAAATGTCAAATCGCTCGCAAAGCTTGCAATTTTGCCTGAAATGCAGGAAGAAATACGACAGACCTTGGATCGAAAAAAACTACTGCGGGATTATGAACGTGGTATTCTAGAGGGAAGCGTTGAATATCAGAGAGTCAGTGAAGCATTTGATTTTTTCTGGGTATTGACTAAATATTCGCTCCTGCGTATCCCTTCAACAGGAGAAATTGCTATTTTTGTATATAGTTATGATGTGACTAACCGCGTGATCAACAGTCAGATTGTAGCCAAATTAAGCAGTCTTGAGTATGATGGAATTGGGCTGTTAAATATTAAAACACATCAGTATCAGCTAAAAGGTATACTGACGAAGTTAGAAGGTCCGCGTATCGTTGGCGAAGGGGATTATGATGAGAGAGTGAGAGAACGGCTTTCTGTTAATATTCTCCCGGAAGAACGTGAGGAAGCGCTAAAAAATTTCAGTGTTGATCACATTGTAAAGCAACTTGAAAATAAGGAGGTCTATTTTTTTGCTTATTCGATCAAAGATGATGAGGGCAACATCAGACGAAAGAAAATGCAGTTTCTTTATTTAGATAAAGTGAAATTTATGGTGCTTTACTGTAGAAGTGATATTACATCATTATATAGGAAAGAGCAGGAACAGCTTCGTCAGACGGAGCGGGCACTGCTTGCCGAACAAGAGGCAAAAAAAGCTAAGACATTCTTTTTATCAAGAATGAGTCATGACATCCGCACCCCATTAAATACCATCATCAATCTGGCCAGAATGATTACGGAAGAGCTGGATGACAAAGAGGCAGCACGCGCGGATCTGAAAAAGATGGAGACTGCTAATCAATTTTTATTATCTTTGGTTAACGATATTTTAGATATGTCGAAAATAGAACAGCGGAACATCAAATTGAATTCAGAAATTTATAGTTATTCAGAAT
>JAAYYM010000595.1 GCA_012515365.1 Clostridia bacterium | reverse complement strand
TAATGAAATTTTGATTCAAGCAGTAAACAAAGTTATTGAAGCAAATAAAGATAATCCTGTTATTTACATCAAAAACATCATGAAGAAAAACTTAATCAATAAATTTGCACCATTTCAAGCTTATGAAGGGACTGAAGAAGTGGAATTGGTTAGTGGTTTGCATATTGTATCTGATTATATATTCACCAAATACGAAGGAAATGCATTTAGTAATTCAAAACTTAATGAGTTCTTAAAAGAACATCTTGTTGAATGTGTAGAAGTTGTGGGTGTTGATGGTGGCGGATGTGTAGCCTTGACTGCATTAGGAGCTATAAAAGAAGGTTATAGTGTAATAGTTAATGAAAAAGCTATTGGAACAATGTTCGATAAAAACAAAGAAAAGTATTTTAAGAAACTGCGAGAAGCAGATGTAAAATTTATTTAGATAATATGAAGCACGCGAAACTTTCAGTTTGTCGGTGAGATAAAAAGGTTGTGCTTATTGATTTCCAGCCAAGGATAACGTATAATAACAGCGTGGCAACACTTTGGCAACAGAAAATCAGTAAGCCAGAATAAAATGTGTAATTGAGATAAAATATAGGCATTTTCTGTGCAGAACTTAAACAAATATGTTTAATGTTAGCAAGGAACTTGCCGAGTACGAGTAAGCTACGAGCAGTGTAGAATAGAAATAGAAGAAACCAGAATGGAGCGCTTGCGGTCCAGGCTGGTTTCTTCTGTTTTTAGATGTATTCGGCGACTGGCTCTGATTTATATTTGTTCCAGGATATTTTCATGGTTTACCTCCGAAAAAAAGTGCAATGCAAATAAATTCGGAATTCAGATATGTGAGGAGACGCCCTCTTTACGTTGTGAAATATGATGTTAGATGATAAAATAATGATAATATTTTTATGGAGTAGGAATGATAAACGGTCAAGTTTTGGGAGGTGCAAAATGTTAGAGAAATTAAGAGCAGAGGCAAAGATACATAATAACAAACTAGTCATGCTGCCGATAAAGCGTCTGTATGACTTACAGAAAGAGCTGGAGGAATTTCGTGATACAGAGGAGTTGAATGGTTTTCAGCAATGGATTCTCTCGGATATCTACAAATTTGATTTGCCGGAAGTTGATTTTACCGTTAACTCTTTGATATTAGTTGCTGTTCCACATCCGATATATGTGGATGTAACGCTTCATTATCAGGGAAAAAGCTATCAAACAAAAGGGCTGGGAGTTTCCGATATGACGATGACATGTGCCTATATCACCAAAGTGGTTAGTGAAGCAGGCCATCAAGTGCAGGAAATAGGGCATTTTCCATTGAAAAGACTTGCTGTTCAGTCAGGACTTGCTACTTATGGAAGAAATAACATCACCTATGTGGATGAGTACGGAAGCAATATTTCATACATAGCATTTGTTTCCGATGCTATGAGTGAGGAAGATACATGGAGACCAATGTGTCATGCCCAGATGTGTGACAACTGTACGTTGTGTTTATCTGCATGCCCCACAGGAGCAATACGACCGGACCGTTTTCTAATTAATAATGAAATATGTTTATCATGCCTGAACGAGGGTGGAGGAGAATTCCCTGACTGGCTTCCGAAGGACGTACATCATACCATATATGACTGCCTGCGTTGTCAGGAAAAATGTCCTATGAATCTGAAGGTGAAAGACCCAAATGAAATCATACAAACGTTGGATATCTCAGAAGAAGAAAC
>JAAYYM010000594.1 GCA_012515365.1 Clostridia bacterium | reverse complement strand
TTTCTTCTGTTCTTCTCCATCCAGCAGAAATGTATAACCCATCTTGCATCTTGAATTACAGTCATCGGGATTCAGAAGACGCTTACAGTGTGCTGCCTTCTTAATATCCTTCTTCATCGAATCCGGAAGTGTATCCAAAAAATCTGCATACTCATTAATCTTGTCTGCATAAAGGCGAAGCAGCACTCCTGCCTTACGCATTACAAAGTTGGCAATCGTCCGTTTCTCCTTTTTCAATATATACGAAACCACAAATCCACTCTTTGCAGATTTGATTTCACAGACACATCCACCCTGGATAAAGAGGTCGTTTATCTCCTTAACTGTTGTCTGAAAACGACTGTCTACCGTGTCCAAAAACTCAAAAAACTGTTCATTCTGTTCACTCATTCATTTGCCCTCCTAATGTATGTTAACCCATAATCAATATAAAACAGTTTTTGTTGAATTCAATTGACATATGTCATTTAGCATCTTTCTGCTTCAATTACTCTATATTATCCAAAGGCAGTTTCCCTGATTCCTGCGCAATTCTCTTTTCTTGTGTTTTTACTTTTCGCTCCAATTTCTTAATATCCTCAGATGGTGGAAGATCTTCGGGTCTAATGCCTCTTGTTCCCAACATGTCCCGAACAGTCGTATTATTCTGAACATGCTCATTCGTAATAATACCTTCACCTTGCAAATTCTTTTCCGGAATTTTTTTGGCTAGTTGTCACCCAGCCTCATTTCCCTTTCCTATTCTAGCAGGCTTGCGCCTCCCTGTTTTCTTCCTTCTCTTGCCTTGGATTCAGCCATTCTGTATCACTAAAATCCCAGGCTCTTGTGTCTCTTGACCATCGTTCCGGATGTTCCATCCTTTTCTGCTCATAAAGTTCTTTTCTTTTTGTTAGGATTTCTTTATCCTTTCCTTCATGGCGCTCTGATGGTGTAACATAATTGATTCCACTATGCCGATGCTCATTGTTATACCAATCTACAAAGTGTTTTACCCATAATCTTGCTTCTGTTAATGTACCAAATCCTTCTGGCTGATAATTCGGCACATACTTCAATGTTTTGAAGATGCTTTCTGCATATGGATTATCATTGCTCACTCTTGGCCTGCTTCTGGATGGAATAATTCCTAATGAATACAATGTTTCCAGCATTGTTGCGCCTTTCATTGGACTTCCATTATCCGAATGTAGCACCAGCGGTTTTTCTCTTACATACATTTTTTCTTCTCTGTATATTCGTTGAATCAATTCACTGGCATGTTCTGCAGTTTCATTTTCCCATACTTCCCATCCCACAATCTTTCGACTATACAAATCTGAAAACAGATACAGATAATAATACTTTCCTTTGATTGGCCCGTTTAAATATGTGATATCCCACATCCATACTTCATCTGCTCCTGTGGCTTTGTGGGTTGATATTGGTCGTTTCTGAGGCTTATGCGCCCGCCCTCTGTGTGCCAGCATTTCTGCTTCCTTTAGAATCTTATAAAATGTGCTTTCACTTCCAAGGTAGATTCCCTGATCTGCTAATATCGGCACAATCTCACATGGCGTTTTTGATGAAAACTCTTCTGAATTCATCACATCCAATATCTGGGTTCTTTCTTCCTGCGTCAGCTTATTTGCCGGTTCAGGTCGCGTACATGTAATACGCTCATCTATATAATCGTTGGTGTTATGTTTCCAACGGTTATAACTTCTTTTACTGATTCCTAGCTCCGCACATGCTTTATATAATGCAGCTCCAGAATCTACGGCTTCACTAATTAGCTCTACTGCCTGTCTGCGATCTGAGGCGCTAATCAGTCGTCCTCTTCGTCCGTCCCCCAAATCGCATCGGCTTTTTTTCTTAGCACTAGAAGTGCCGCCGTCTCTGCAAGGGCTTTTTCTTTTCTACGTAGTTCCTTTTCCAGTTTTTCTTTCTGGCGGCGTTCTTCTCTAAGTTCTTTTCCAGCCTTACTGTTTTGTTCTTTCTCAGCATTATTCGCGTTCATGCAGGCTTCTTTCCATTCTTTCACCTGCTTCGGGTATATCCCTTTGTTTCTGCAATACTCTGAGAACTCTATTTCAGTCAGATTCGCGGTCTCTAAAACTACTGTGAATTTATCCTGACTGCTCCATTTATCTGCATTCTTATACTTCGTAGTTGCTGATAAACCTGTTTTATTTGCCGCATCTCGCCATCTGTATAAGGTATTAATGTTAATTCCTGTTTCTCTGTTTATATCTGCCACAGTTTCTTCTCCAGATAGTATTCTGGCCACTACAGCATCTTTCATTTCCTTCGGGTATTTGTTATAACTCATCGTCGTCACCTGTCCTTCTCTGATAATTATCATATCAGTTTGATAGGTGGGTGACAACTACCCTAACTCAGAGGGCATAATATATGACCACCTTGATTCTTCTGGCAAGAAAAATACATTGTCTTTTGTATAGAATGCAATGTTATCTATAAACTTCTCCATTCCATCATCTATAATTTTCTTTCTCTGAACATCAAACTTGTCGCTTGCAAATTTCAAGAAAAATAAACTTAATACTACATGCTTATATTCTGATGGTTCTACAGAACCTCTTAATTTATCTGCTGACTTCCACAATGCCTCTTCCATTGTTACTTCTTTACTAACCTTAGCCATTTTGTCCTCCATCTATAATTTTTTCTATATCATTCTTATTATCCTCTATTAACTGTCCCAAAATCCGGTCTTACAGTGCACCCTTACCACTTTTTACCCAAGCATCTACTTCTGATAACTTAAACTTCCATAGCCTGCCCACTTTATGCGCTGGTATATCTGCCTTCTTAATCCAGTTTCTAATGGTATCTTTAGTTACTCCTAGATACTCTGCTGTTTCTTCTAAACTCGACCATTTTTCAATAATTTCAGACATACATTTTCCTCCGAATTGTTATACATCATATTTTCAAACAACTAATGTAATTGTATCTCTATTCAGATATATTTACAATCACAT
>JAAYYM010000593.1 GCA_012515365.1 Clostridia bacterium | reverse complement strand
TATCCTTCATCAAAAAAACACAAGCCGCTCCAAATGTAGTCCCCAAAAACGGAACCAATAAACCAATCGCTATATCCATATTCCACACTCCTTTTGCAATTCCAATTCATCCCCAATCAAACAAAACAAAATCCACCCAATCAAAATAAGAAGATTCCCACAATACTATACCCATTTTACAACTCATTTATGAAAAAGAAAAGCTCATCTGCGTGGATGAGCTTTTGCATATACTTCTCTGATATGATTATGATTCATATTCGCATAAATCTGTGTAGTTGAAATATCAGAATGTCCAAGCATCTCCTGAACCGCATGGAGATCTGCTCCGTTCTCTACAAGATGGGCAGCGAATGAATGTCTCAATGTATGTGGTGTAATGTCCTCTTCTATGCCTGCCTTCTTTGCATATAGCTTGATCAGCTTCCAAAAGCCCTGACGACTCATCGGTTTGCCGGAGCAATTCGCAAATAATACGTTTGACGAACTGTTTTCCACTATCGCGCCACGTGCATCTCTGATATATGCAACAAGTGCATTTTTAGCAGCTGTTCCAAACGGAATTGTACGTTCTTTATTGTCATCCCTGCACAACAGGCAGTTTGTCTGAATATCAACGTCATCTACTTTCAGATTGATCAACTCTGACACACGGATTCCTGTCGCATACAAAAGCTCCAGCATGGCACGGTCGCGTAATTCCTTTGGTGTATGACCGTCAGCCTGTTCCAACAGACGTACAACCTCTTCCATGCTCAGGATCTCCGGTACCTTTTTCTCAATCTTTGGTGATTTCAATACGCCGGACGGATCATTAGTAATGAGCTGTTCACGACATAAATAATGAAAAAAGGCCTTCATGGATGCTACATTTCTCGAAATAGTAGCTGCTTTAAATCCGGTTTTTTCCATTTCCAACAGATACTGATTCAGGTTAGCCTCTGTCACATCTTTTACGCTGGTGACGCCTTGAATTTCCATATAGTGTTGCATTTTCATCAAATCTCTTTGATAGGACATTTCCGTATTATTGGAAGTCTTTTTAATGTTATGTAAATATGAAATAAATTCCAAAATTTCCTGTTCCATGTAATGCAAACCTTTCTCAAGTAACCGTTTCTTAAGCGCAAAAAGCACTTATGTTTAATATTATAATCAGATTTCTTGAGAAAAGCAAATGTATTTTTCCCTTATTTTTAGGGCATTTCAAGTGTTTTCTTTGTTTTCTACCACATATCGTGACCAACATTTTTTTACAGCACTATATCTTGTAAAAAATACATATCAATAAAATACTAAAATCTTTTTCAACAATATCGGATTAACATAACTTTCTATCAAGATGCCCAAAATTAATAGAAAGAAAAGTAGCAGAAATACCAAAAAATAAATAATCAAAACTTTCTTTGTTAAATCTTCCTTTCCTATCCTCCATCCCATATAAAGCATTGTGATCATGACAGGAATGTAAATCAGATTTTGTGGGATCACTCCACATATGCACAGTAAAATTCCTTTTACACCAAACTTGATCGTGGCATAAGAAACCAGTGCTCCAAAGGAAAAGCCAAACCATAAAAGACACAAGCTGTGATAGAACGGTCCAAAGATCGTGAGACCTGATATCGCGATACAAGCCAGCACTCCCGCCCGCTCCTTAAGACAATACCAAAACAATCTGTCGTTTTGTATTTCATATCTCCGATATTCTCTAATGAGGTATTCGCATAATCTAAAGACCTGGTCCGCATCCTTGGCACTCAGATTAGCAAAAATAATGCCAACCGTCATTCCAATAAAATAAAGAAAGAGCCATCTCTGTCGAAGGGATGGCTCTCCTAGATATCTGATTGCTCTCATAAATTGCTCCGACGCATTCTTTGTCCTACTATATGCGCCGCCTCATTCAAATATACTTCCGTTCGTATATACGTCAACTCACTGATACTTCTTTATTTAACGTATTTGTTTTTGTACGCAAGAAGTGCTGCGATTGTTTTAGCGTCTACGATCTCTCCTGTATATATTTTCTCGATCAGATCCTCAAGTTCATACGCTACTACATCCAGATATTCATCGTCATCCAGATGTTGTTTTGATTTCGTCAGACTAGCTGCCACAAAAATATCAATTTTCTCATCGCAAAATGCAACTGTTGTATACAAGCTGATCAATGGCTCCAGCTTTTTTGTTTTATAGCCTGTTTCTTCTTCAAGCTCTCTGAACGCTGTGTCAATGGTAGGTTCATCTACACCATTTCTGCCACCTGCCGGTATCTCAAGCGTAAACTGATCAATGGCATTTCGATACTGTTTCACCATTAAAATTTTTCCGTCTTTCATAACTGGGACAACCGCTGCTGCACCCTTATGCTTAATAAAATCATATTTGACATCTTTTCCATCAGGTGTCATAACACGATCGGCATACATTTCTACAATCGCGCCCCTACGGATCAATTTGCGTCCATATCTTGTACATTTGTCAGGCATTCTTATACCCCTTTCAAAAATTCATTAATGCGGTCAAGTCCTTTTTCGATCTGTTCAATTGACAATGCATAGGAAAGACGGAAACACTCTGAGTAGCCAAAGTCTGCACAAGGTACAATCGCTACCGCATAGTCATCAAGTAAAATATCTGCCAGACGTTCTGTTGTTGCGATTTTTTCTCCTTTATACTGTCTTTCTAACAGCTCCTTTGCATTTATAAATACATAAAATGCGCCTTTAGGTTCAATTGCTGATACATAAGGCATTGCTTTTACGGTTTCATACATATAAATTCTTCTTTTGTTAAACTCAACCTTCATCGCCTCCACTATCGTCTGTGGTCCAGCTAATGCTTCCAATGCAGCCTTTTGTGCAATTGAGTTAACGTTTGACGTAGCATGGCTTTGGATCGATCCCATCAGCTTTGCAATCTCTACGCTTGATCCGGTATATCCTACGCGCCATCCAGTCATTGCATAGCTTTTTGATAATCCGGAGCAGGTAATGGTTCTCTGATAGATTTCATCATTTAGAGATGCAATACTTACATGCTTCTCATCACCGTAGATCAGATTTTCATACATTTCATCTGCTACGCAGTAAATATCATTTTTAACAATCACATCTGCAATCTCACGAAGCTCTGCTTCTGTATAAATCATACCGGTCGGATTATTTGGACTGTTAATAACAATCGCCTTTGTCCGGTCTGTGATTGCATCCTGGATTTGCTTTGCAGTTGCTTTATATTCATGCTCACTGTCTGTATAAATAAATACCGGGACACCGTCAGACAGTTTAACCATTTCAGGGTAGCTCAGCCAATAAGGTGCCAGTATGATAACTTCATCACCCGGATTAAGAATTGCATCAAACACATTCGTTAAGGAATGTTTTCCGCCATTGCTGATCACGATCTGATTTGGTTTGTAATCAAGTCCATTGAATTCCTTGAACTTTTTGCATACTGCCTCTTTTAATTCCATGGTTCCAGAAGCTGGTGTGTATTTTGTGAATCCTGAGCGGATGGCATCAATTGCAGCATCACAAATATTGTCCGGTGTGTTAAAGTCCGGCTCTCCTGCTCCAAATCCTACCACATCAATTCCTTTTGCTTTCAGTTCTTTTGCCTTTGCAGTAATAGCAAGAGTCGATGATGCTTTTACGGCTTTTGCCTTGTTCGATAAATTCAATGACATAATGATTCCCCTTTTCCTCGCGCTTATTTCATTTCTTACGACGATCAGTATAATACATGGATTTCATTTGCACAAGAGGTATTTTGAAAAAATAACGACATTTGTCCGCCTCGGTCGTACACTCTGTGTGAATGTCTTTCGGGGAAAATATTGTTCTAAAAATAATACAATTTATCATTTCCATTCTTCCCAATATTCTTTGATCTGGTAGAATTTAGAATGCTCCTGATCCACATTTCTTTTCTGGTATTCTTTTACAACCGCAATAACAATCAAAAGAATGCCTGCAGCCATCAGATATATCCACCAGGATATACTCTTCCAAAAGTCTCGGGTACAATAAACCGCAATAGTGACAAGCGATATTCCTGACAACCCAAACCATTTCTTACTTTGAAGCCAAAATGACAGAATCAATAGTGCAAGTAATACAAGTGCAAGAAAGAGCAAATCCCAAAGTCCATCTTTAAAAAGAATTTCTCTATACAGGCATTCTGCCGACTGAATTACAATGCTGATTACTGTACAGATATAAATGAGTGGCACCTTTGTTTTCCAAATAATCTTCTGCATACCTGCTGCTAGCAAAATCAAAAAGAGCAGATATAATTCCGTACGGAATAAAGAAGGAAGCTCAACGAACGGTTGTGTAACCAATGCAAGTATTGCACTAAACAGCGCAAATGAATAAATCACCTTTTCAAGCTTTTCCGGTGTTCGCTTAATCATATTCATTAAATAGCCTGCAAATAATAATTCTGCCATGAAGATCCAAATTTTCTCCCCAGACTGTTGCATAAAAATCAGGGAAATAATAGATCCAAAGCCTACCCAGTCGATCAGTACACGCTGTTCTCCTTCTTCGCGACTG
>JAAYYM010000592.1 GCA_012515365.1 Clostridia bacterium | reverse complement strand
GGCTGGCTTCTAACTGATGAAGAAGGAAATGTGAAAGAGGTTTCAGTAAAAAAAGCGCTTTCAGATGATCCAATGAACGATCATGCCATCGTGGCTACATTTTGGTTTCGAAAAGGACAGATATTCAAAGAGCTTACGAATAGAATGATCGAAAAGGATGACCGGATCAATCAGGAATTTTACGTCGATCAAGTGATGAAATATGCGGTAGAAGCAGGTTATAGAACAAAGGTTTTTGAGATAGAAAAATACATTGGGTGGGGGACCCCGGAGGAGTATGAATACTATCAGAATACGATCAAGTATTGGACGGAATTTGTATTCGGGCCGGATTTTCTTGGACATGAAAATGAATGAGGAAAATAAGCAATATCATACAATAGGAAAAAAATTCTGGATCTTTATAATCGGTTTGACGATTGTGAAGTGTATTATTGCAGGTTTTTTTTCCTCTGATTATCAGGATATCATGTTTATTCCTTTTGTGGAAAGCTTCGTGAAAAATCATGAAAATCCATATCAATACTATTACAATAATCATTTACTATCTTCGTTTCCTTACCCGACCATAATGCTGTTGATCGAGAGCATTGGGTGGATTCTCAAACATCTATTTGCAGGAAACTCAGTCTTTTTAAGTAATCTTTTATTTAAACTTCCATTATGCTTCTTTGATTTGTTATGCATGTTTATGCTAATCAAGCTTTATCCAAAGCAAAGAAAGCGTCTGGCACTCATTTATTATACGTCGCCGATTATTTTGTATTCTGTTTATATGCATGGACAATTAGATATTATACCAATTGCCTTTTTAATGGTTTCAATTTATTGTCTTGTACAAAATAGAAAGAAGATGGACTATGCGTTTGTCTTTTTCTTAGCAGCGTCGATCATGACAAAACAGCATATCCTTGCTGTTGTTCCCATTCTTTTGATGGATTATTACAAAAAAAGATCCGTAAAAGAAAGTATATTAATTACATGTTTGCTTGGCATTTTGACGCTGGGATTTGCACTTCCATTCTGGGGAGAGGGATTTGTCGGAATTGTTTTATTTAATCGGGAACAGACTGCTATCACTGATGTATTTCTTTCCTATAGTGATATTAAGCTATATATCCCTGTGCTGGCAGTTATTCTGATTTTTCTTAAGGTAATGTGCCTTCGTAATATGAATAAAGACCTGTTATTAAGCTTTTGTGGCATTACGTTTTTTGTGTTTTTAGCATTTGTTTCACCAATGCCAGGCTGGTTTGTATGGATTGTACCATTTTCCTGCATTATTTTCAGTAATTCTCAATTGATTCAAAGAAGTACCTATTATATTTCGTACTATATCTTTCACTTAACTTATTTGATCTATTTTATTGTGTTCCATAAAACAGAATTTGTGGATCTTTCCTTTTTAGGGATGCCGTTGTCAGATCTAAAGATTGAAAACAGTACACTTACCAATTTAAGCTTTACTGTATTGGCTGGGCTTATGTTTTTCCTGATATATGTCATGTATCATGTTGGAATCAACAGCAATTCTTTATATAAACGTAGAAGTTTACCATTTACAATAGGAATATCAGGGGATAGCGCAAGTGGCAAAAGCACACTAATTGATATTATATCAGATTTTCTGGGAACAAAAGATCTGCTGTTTATTGAGGGAGATGGTGATCATCGCTGGGAGCGTGGTGAAGAGGAGTGGAAACAGTTTACTCACTTAAATCCAAAGGCCAACTATCTTTACCGACAGGCACAGGATGTATCAGAATTGAGGAGAGGACAGAGCGTACTGCGTACACAATATGATCATGATACCGGAAAATTTACACAACAACAGTTGATCAAACCAAATCGATATATTGTAGTGTGTGGTCTTCATTCCTTATATTTGCCTCAGATGCGCGATAATTTGGACTTGAAAATCTATATGGACACTGAGGAGGATCTACGTAAATATTGGAAGACGACACGTGATACATCAAAAAGAGGCTATTCAATGACGAATACAATCAAGCAGATAGAAGAGCGGATGCCGGATTATCAACAATACATTCTACCACAAAAACAGTATGCAGATCTTGTGATTACCTATTTTGATCCTGCGATCGGACAGCACATAAGTGATTCGGACTATCAGCCAGTAATCAGTCTGAGACTTACGATGAGTTCAGCGGTTAATCTGGAAAGACTCACACCCGAGCTGCTCAAATATCAGATTGATATGAATTATGAATTTTCAGAGACACTCAATCAGCAGACAATTGTTTTTGAAGGTGATTCTTTAGAACAAAAAGAAATCCCATTTTATGAAATAGCAGTAGAAGTAGTTGATCAGTTAGATGAAATTGTGACAGAGCGTCTGAAAAATTCTGATATGCGTGAAGGAATTATACAGCTTTTTATTCTGATCTTGATTTCAAAGAAAATGAAAGGTGAGCTATAAGTGATAAAAGGAATCATATTTGATTTAGATAATACATTATACAGTTATGATCTATGCAATGAAGTAGCCATGAATGCTGTGATTGATTATGCACTAAAATCAGGCTTTGAAAGAGAACAGTTCCTTTTTGCATTTGAAAAGGGTAAAAAGGAAGTGAAAGAGCGTCTGGGCACTAACTGTGCTGCTACACATAACCGACTGCTTTATTTTCAAAGAACACTGGAGCTGCTAGGGCAAAATCCAATGTGTGAGGCTATGGTTTATTATAATCAATATTGGGATAATTTTTTAGAAGCAATGAAGCCCTATGAAGGCGTTTTTGATTTTTTGAACCAATTAAAAAGTTTAGGGATTAAAACAGCTATTTGCACTGATTTGACAGCACATATTCAGTATCGAAAAATTAAGCAACTGGGATTGGAAGCATATGTTGACATTCTTGTGACGAGTGAAGAAGTAGGTGCTGAAAAGCCTGATTCTAAGATGTTTTTAACGACACTTCAAAAGATGGAAGTGATGCCACACGAGTGTACATTCATAGGTGATGACTATAAAAAGGATATATTAGGAGCAAAAAATACTTCTATCGAACCAATTTTACTGAGTGATCGGAAGCAAACTGACGTTCATCGTGTGAGCTCTTTTTACGAGCTGTCAAAGTGTTTTGATCATATCAATAGAAGATGGGATTGGGAGGCAGTTAAATGAAGTTTTCAATTGTAATACCTTGCTATAATGAAGAAAAAAACATACCTCTTTTAGTGGAACGATTACGAGAATGTATCAAAGAAAATGTGGAAGTGATCTTGGTCAATAATGGATCAAGTGATCAGACAGAAGAAATTTTACATCAATATACAGAGAAATTTGATTTTGTCAGAACTGTGACTGTACCAGTCAATCAAGGCTATGGCTACGGAATTTTAAAGGGTCTTGAGGCGGCTGAGGGAGATTATATCGGATGGACACATGCAGACATGCAGACAGATCCTATGGATGTGATGAAAGGATTTGATTTTGTTGATGGAGATCAAGACAATCTGTTTATAAAGGGTAACCGTAAAGGACGTCCATTATTTGATCGATTTTTTACAAATGGAATGAGTATGTTTGAGACTATTTATCTGGGAAAAAAGCTGGAAGATGTTAATGCACAGCCTAATATTTTTCCAAGATCCTTCTTTTTAGAGTGGAAAAATGCACCCTATGATTTTTCACTTGATCTTTATGTCCTTTATTTAGCGCAGGTAAAAAATCTGAAAATTATCAGATTTCCGGTACTTTTTCCAGAACGGCAATATGGGGAATCTCATTGGAATACGGGACTGGCTTCCAAATGGAAATTCATTAAACGTACCATTGATTTTAGTATCAAGTTAAAGAAAGGCGGGATCAGCTGATGCATTATATCGCACACAGAGTCAATCAAATAGAAGCATTATCAAATTTGCCACGGGAATATGGTGTTGAAATAGATTTACGCGACCAGACGGATGGCACTATTTATTTAGAGCATGATCCATTTAAGCAGGGGGAAGATTTTGAAGTTTATTTGAAAAATTATCATCATGGAATGCTCATTCTCAACGTAAAAAGTGAAAGAGTGGAATTAAAAGCAATGGAGATTTTGAAAAAAAATAAAATTGAAAATTATTTCTTTTTAGATTCCTCATTTCCTATGATTAAATTATTATCAGATCAAAATGAAAAAAGGATAGCGTTACGTTATTCTGAATATGAAGGGATGGATACAATCGAACATATGGCAGGACTGGTTGACTGGGTCTGGGTGGATTGTTTTACAAAGTTTCCACTTGATCGAAAAGCCTATTCTCGTATGAAAGAGCTTGGATATTATTTGTGTTTTGTCTCGCCGGAGCTACAAGGACAGGATGAAAAGATAGAGCTATATGCAAAAAACATGCAGACTGAACAGATGGTATTTGATGCTGTTTGTTGCAAAGAATATAACATTAAGCGATGGAAACAATTTTTTGTCTAATATAAAAGTATGATGATCAGAGGAGAGTAATTGTGAGCACAAAAATAAAAAACAGCAATCTGACAAAACTTATTTTTTTACTTTTGATAGGAGTAGTATCTGTTTTGATTACTTGGGGTGCAAGTGGATTCAAGAGCGAGTTTATGCTTGTGGATGATAACAGAAACCAATGGGAACCCATTATCAATACGGCATATGAGCGTTACATAGAAACAGGCAAAATGCCCGTTTATAATTTCTATCAGGCAAAGGGTTTGGAAATAGCAGACGAAGGATATTATGGAGTTTATAATCCAATCATGTTTCTGTCTTTTTTGCTGCAACGGTTTGTACTGTGTAATGATTGTTTTTCTACAATTACCTTTTACATCTTTTTCATGATTATGGCCGGTAGTATTTGTGCATATTTGCTATGCAGAAAACTTTCAATGCGAGTTGATCAATCACTTTTTATTGTGTTTATGTACTTAGGCTGTAGTACATTTATCAGGTATGGACACTGGTATTATGTTTATAATAATTTCTGGCTGATTCCTTTTCTGCTTTATATCTTTTTAAAGACCAGACATAAAAAAGTGCTATCTTATATATCCTGTGGAACTATCCTGGGATTTAGTATCCTTCTTGGCAATGTTCAGTATACTGTCTATCAGTATATGGTCTACTGTATCCTGATGTTGGTAGTAGCAATCGCAGTCAACTGGAAATATGTAGTTAAAATGATCACGAATTGCCTAATCGGTGTAACTATGTCTATTCCATATCTGCTTATGATGTTTGAATCAACAAAGAGATCTTTGTCTTTTTCAGACAAAAGTGAGTTTATGCTAAACGATTTGACAATTCAGGGAAGCATCATCATGTCAGTTGTGCCAAATGCAATTTTACACGCGATCAACTCCGAGTTAGCAGAAAACCTAAATATGTTTCTGCTAACAGATACAATGGGTGAGCGTGAAGCAAGTGTCGCATACTTAGGCGGCTTTAGCATCTGCATGCTTACATTAATCGTGATGTCTGTTGGATATCTGTTCCGCTTCTATCAAAAGAATAAGAACAAATTTAATAAACAGATGAATTTTCAAACATTGATTACAAAGCTGTCAGGTGTGCTGAAAAAGATACTTCAGATCGATACAGAAGAACACTTTATGAATGCATTTATATTAGGTATATTTCTCACAGTTTTATTCTTCTTCTCTTTTATGACATCTGGATGGGTTGCTTTGATTTTGCAATATGTACCGGTTATTAATGGGTTTCGATATTTATTTAAATGTATTTTTATTATTGTCCCATTGCTGATTGTACTAGTTGCATTTTTACTAAAAAAAATATCAGGAAAGAAGCAGGAAAAGACAGTAATTATCATTAGCGTGATTTTTACATTGCTTGGATTTGCTAACAATTACTTTGTTGTAAACGATTTTCAAATCAGCCATTATGGGTTTATGATTAGTGAAACTTTACCAGAAGAGGTAACACAGATTAAGGAAGCACTTAGGGCAAATCAGGTTGATACAGATAATTATCGTGTGTGTGGATTTTTAGAACCACGTGGAACGACAAAAGAATCTGCGGAAAAAATAATGAAGACTTCTTTCGATGTGAAAAGTAAAATTATAAGAAATATAGGGACTATGGCACAGGTATGTACACTAAATGCCTATGAAATGACAATGTCTAAGCTTTCGATCAAACAGAGTGACTGCATTCAGAATGATAAATGGTATACCAGATACGCGAATGCGGATACACCTGATATCATGCTGGCTTATTTATATAGTAAGGATAAAAAGGTTTTAAATCAGATCAATCAAAATGCAGTCAAATATTACTTTTTCACAGCAGAATCAAAAGAGCTGGAGGAGTTTAAACGTATAATAGAAGAGCATCCGGATTTTTCGATTAAAAGAGAATTTCCGTTCCTTGACCGCACGACAGTTGTAGAGCTTGAAGAGGTGGACAGCCTCTGTATGCAAGGAAGTGAACAGGTGGTACCTGAGATTGATTATGATGAAATCAGGATTCCTGTGACAGAGAGCAAGGAGCCATATCGTCTGTCCTTTACGTATAAGGATCTTCTGAAAGCAGAATGGTCAGATGCACAGGATGAAAAACTAAAAAAAGAAGTGGAAATTTCACAGGATGAGGATGGGTATGTATTGATCACAAATACAACAGGAAAAGCAGGGATAATCAAATTGTATTATGACAATCCACTTTGTGAGATTGGAAAATATGTTTCAGTTATTTTGACTGTTTTATTTGTAGGCTTGATGATTTTAAGCTGTTATAACAAGGCTGACAGGGGAAGTGCAGATGACAGAAGAATATAAAGAGCTTTATCTCGGTGGCGAAGGTGAAATCGTAGAAAAAAAATCTCGTTTTATTGCTACGACTAAACCGGTCAAAACAGAGGCAGAAGCAATTGCATTTATCGAGGAAATGAAAAAGAAATATTGGGATGCCAGACATAACTGCTCTGCATTTGTAATTGGCAGCCAGTCGGAAATTGCAAGGTGTTCTGATGATGGAGAACCGGGTGGTACAGCAGGACGCCCTATGCTAGAGGTGTTACTTAAGGAAGAGATTCATAACATTGCAGTGGTCGTGACCAGATACTTCGGAGGCACTCTGCTTGGTACCGGTGGATTGATCCGGGCATATGAGGGTGCTGTAAAACAAGGACTTTTCAATAGTCAGATTATCATAAAATATCATGCGATGCTAATTTCAATCAAAACTGACTATAATGGTCTTGGGAAAATACAGTTTATCCTTTCAGGACACCAATGTGACATTTTAAAAGCTGAGTATACAGAAGCAGTAGAACTGGAAACTGCAATTCCGGTATCCAAATTGGAACAAATCAGGAAGGAACTGATTGAGACTACAAATGGAACGATTAAGCTGGAAGAACGACAGGAAATCTACGCGGCAAAGATTGATGGCAAGGTTTTGATCTTTGATCAATAGAGATTTTACAGATTTTACAGTTGATTTACAGTCAATAGGATTTTACTTGACACATTTCCTTCGCTTTGCTATATTTTAAAAGAAGTTCCAGAATACTAGATGATAGTAGACAAGAAAGGTGGTGGTTTTTATGAAGAAGATGAAAAGTAACACATTATCAGATGTTCCTGGTCGAAGTCCTCGAATAAAAACCATGCAGACGAATGCAGTTCGTTCTTTAGCTGCGCCTTTTTTGAAGGGAGACTATCATTATGGATATGGAGAAAATCAAGGATCTGATCGATCATAGACAGTATACACTCTTGCGTCAGGAGATGTCCGAATGGAATGAAGCGGATGTCGCAGCGCTCTTAGAAGAATTACCCGAAGAAGAAATGATAAAAATATTTCGTATTTTGCCAAAAACCATTGCGGCAGATGTTTTTTCGTACCTTTCGATCGAAACAGAACAGCTGATCATTACAGCTTTGACAGATCGAGAAGCAGCGAATATTATTAACAATCTGATGGCAGATGATGCGACTGACTTGATGGAGGAAATGCCGGCAAGTGTTGTGAAAAAGCTTTTAGCAAATGCGAACTCTGAGACAAGACGTGATATCAATCATCTGTTAAGATATCCAGAGGATTCAGCAGGCAGTATTATGACTGTCGAATTCGTAGACCTAAAGGAATCTCTTACAGTAGAGCAGGCAATCGACAGAATTCGAAAAACAGGAATTGACAAAGAAACTATTAACATCTGTTATGTACTTGATCAACAGCGAAAATTATTAGGAACCGTCTCTCTGCGGTACTTATTGTTAAGTGATAATGACAAGACAATCGGGAATATCATGAATGATAACGTCATCTCGCTGAGTACCTTGATGGATCAGGAAGAGGTAGCCCGCATCTTCCAGAAATACGATTTTACCTCAATGCCGGTCGTAGATAATGAGCAGAGACTGGTTGGAATCATCACCGTTGATGATGTTGTTGATATCATGCAGGAAGAGGCCACAGAAGATATTGAAAAAATGGCGGCTATTGTTCCTTCTGATAAACCATATATGAAAACCGGAATTTTCGAAACATGGAAAAAGCGAATTCCTTGGCTGTTGCTTTTGATGATTTCAGCCACTGTAACCGGTAAAATTATCACACACTACGAGAATGCATTAGGCGCTTATGTTGTATTAACCGCATTTATTCCAATGTTGATGGATACAGGCGGAAATGCAGGTGGTCAGGCAAGTGTTACCATTATTCGTGGATTGTCTTTGCAGGAGATTGAATTTCATGATATGCTAAAAATCGTCTGGAAGGAAATCAGAGTTGCACTCTTATGCGGCATAACACTGGCAGCTGCAAATTTTGTTAAGCTGATGTTACTCGACAAAGTTTCACTTTCTATCGCATTTGTCGTATGTATCACACTACTGATGGCAGTATTATTTGCAAAGATTGTCGGATGTACCCTTCCAATGTTTGCAAAGCAGATTGGATTTGATCCGGCTGTAATGGCAAGTCCGTTTATTACAACAATCGTTGATGCCCTATCCTTGATGATTTATTTTCAGGTGGCAACCCATGTGTTGAATCTCTGACATATTTTAATAGACCATATATAAAAAAGTGCCACTATTTAGTGGCACTTCCATACACAAACTATCTTTATACACAACTTATCTTCATAGAAGCTTATCTCTATTCAAACCTATTCACTTGATTTACATTAAGATTTCTTGTTTATCTGAGAACGTTTTCTAAGTGTCGGATCCAAAATCTTCTTACGAATACGAAGATTGTCTGGAGTTACCTCTAACAGCTCATCGGTATCAATGAATTCCAAAGCCTGTTCCAAACTTAAGATCTTTGGCGGAGAGAGTCTTAACGCTTCATCCGATCCAGATGCACGCGTATTAGTCAGCTGTTTCTTCTTACATACATTAAGCTCTATATCTTCAGGTTTTCCACTCTGGCCGATGATCATGCCGGCATATACCTTTTCACCAGGGGAAATGAACAGGATACCACGTTCTTGAGCATTATAAAGTCCGTAAGTAATTGCTTCTCCGGCTTCAAATGCGATCAAGGAGCCCTGTTTTCTATAATTGATATCTCCCTTGTATGGAGCATATTCATCAAAAATCGTATTAATGATGCCATTTCCTTTTGTATCTGTCATGAACTCACCACGATAACCAATCAGTCCTCGTGCAGGGATGGAGAATTCCAAACGAGTATATCCGCCGGTGATAGGTGTCATATTCTGAAGTTCACCTTTTCTCTGACCAAGCTTTTCGATGACACTTCCTGAAAATTCTTCAGGTACATCAATGTAGGCAAGTTCCATTGGCTCCGTTTTTCGACCACGTGAGTCAGTTTTATATAAAACTTCTGCTTTGCTGACAGCAAATTCATATCCTTCACGTCTCATATTTTCAATTAATACAGAAAGGTGGAGCTCACCACGTCCTGCTACTTTATAACATTCTGTTGTATCTGTTTCTTCTACACGCAGGCTGACATCGGTATTTAATTCACGGAATAAACGCTCTCTTAAATGTCTGGAAGTAACGAATTTACCTTCTTGTCCTGCAATAGGAGAGTCATTGACAAGAAAATTCATAGCGATGGTTGGCTCTGATATTTTTTGAAATGGAATTGCTTGTGGATGTTCGGGAGAGCAGATGGTATCACCAATATGAATATCCG
>JAAYYM010000591.1 GCA_012515365.1 Clostridia bacterium | reverse complement strand
AATCCTTTATTAATTTAAAAAATGTTCTGCTGGTCGCAACAATATCTTTGTTTGTGGTCATGTATGCAATCGGATCAATTCTTTATCCAAGTTTTTTGTCACTGGATGTGTTTCTGAATCTTTTTATTGACAATTCATTTCTGATGGTAACAGCAGTCGGAATGACTTTTGCAATTTTATCAGGCGGTATCGATCTTTCTGTTGGATCTGTGATCGGTTTAACTACCATGGTTTCTGCCCATCTGCTTGAGAAAGCCCACATGAATCCGTTCCTTGTCATGGCAATTGTGCTTGTTATGGGAGCATCTTTTGGTACACTCATGGGAATGATGATTCATTTTTTCAAGCTCCACCCGTTCATCGTTACATTGGGAGGACTATTTCTTGCACGTGGCCTCTGTTATGTGATAAGTACAGATACTATAAATATCACAAATGAAGTATATAGCAGTATTGCATCTTTCAGATTCTATCTTACAGAAACTGCTTTTATAAATGTTAATGTGATACTGTTTATTCTTATTACCATTCTTGGTGTGTACCTCGCACACTATACCAAGTTTGGAAGGACAGTTTATGCTATCGGAGGAAATGAACAGTCTGCAATTTTAATGGGATTACCTGTCGGAAGAACAAAAGTACTTATTTATACTTTCAGTGGATTCTGCTCGGCTTTGAGCGGTATAATATTTACATTCTATATGCTATCCGGATATGCTTTACACGCAAAGGCAATGGAAACCGATGCAATAGCAGCAGCAGTTATTGGTGGGACATTGTTGACTGGAGGATATGGTTATATTATCGGGACCATGTTCGGTGTTTTGATTCTTGGCACCTTTCAGACTCTTATCATGTTTCAGGGGACGCTCAGTGCATGGTGGACTAGAATTGTCTATGGGGTACTCGTTCTTATTTTCTGCTTATTCCAGCAGGTTTTCGAAGCCAACAAAGGTAAGATTAAACTGGAAACGCAGGATGAAGACAAAAAAGATACGGGAACAGGTACAAAAACTGAGCCTGCAACAGTCGATAAAGGGGAGCCTGTTTCAGCGTAGATTTGATATACAGACTCTTCACAATCTTTTCCGGATTTCAAATTCAGTTGAGCCAGATGTCTTGTAAAGGCACTATCGTGCCTTTAATTTCGCGGCTTTGGTGTTCAAACAAGCTACCATCTTTGGCGGCAGTACTTGACCTGTAGGTGCTTTTCGAACGAAATTGAAGAATAAGTCGTACGATTGCATAGAAGATAAAAAACTTTCATTATATTATTTATTGTATATTATGTTCTGTACACAATCATTTCAGAACACATATGCGTTGTTTTGCAAACATTATTTACAGAGGAATTTAGCTTCTAAGATCAACATAACAAGGTTCAAGGGAAACTTGTGGTAACGATTAAAGATATTGCTGAAAAATCCGGTTTCTCTATCGGTACTGTTGATAGGGTATTACACGGCCGGGGGCGTGTATCTAAAAAAACTGAAGATAAAATTAAAGCTATCGTACGCTCTACCGGGTATAGAGCAAATATTCATGCACGTAATCTCTCTATGTGCTCGGTTCATAATTTTGGAGTAATTATGCCCAAATCCGGCCAGGACAGCGGATATTGGGATATAATGAGACGGGGAATCGATCAGGCAGAGCGTGACCTTGCTACATTTAATATTCACCGGCACTACTTTTTCTTTGATAAATACTCTGAAGAATCCTTTATCAATTCATGCAAAGATGCTCTTGAAAAGGATATGGCTGGTTTATTAATCGCCCCTGTTCTTTTTGATGCCTGTAGTGCTTTTGTAAAAACAATCTCATCTGAAATTCCTTATGTGTATGTTGATTCCACAATCCCTGATACGACTCCTATTGCATCGATAGGTCAGGATTCGTATCAGAGCGGTGTTTGTGGTGCAAAGCTTATGAAAGTGCTCCTGGGTGGAGAGGGTAACGTAGCAGTTCTGAGAATGTTACCAAATGATTTCCATATAAACGAGCGTGTTCGAGGATTTTCATCTGCATTTGATTCCACTTCTTCTATTAAAATCCATATGTTTGATCTGGATGGTGGTTTGGATGATGAGGAATTTTCATCCAGAGTTAAAGCAATCGAAGAAAAAATTCGCCCTTGCAAAGGTTTTTTTGTAACCAATTCGGAAACACATCGAGTGGCAAAAGCTTTGGCTCATAACTCAAACAGGGCACATATTGTAGGTTATGACTGTGTCGACGAAAATATCCGTCTTCTTAAAAAGGGTGCTATCGATTTTATTATAAGCCAAAATACACGGGAACAGGGCTATACTGGAATTAATACCTTGTTTCGCCATCTGGTACTCAAAGAACCCTGTGCGTCACAAGTGCAGATTCCGATAGATATCGTTGTTGCAGAGAACAGCTTTTACTATCAGTAAAAATTTGCAGATTGCTCTATTGTTTTTATATCCTCCTACCATGTACATCCGGTTAGGTGCATACTATTACGATTATCAGGCGTTATGGACGTTCCGCGTATTTTATTCAGTTTTCTTCAATGCAGGCGGCGATCTGTTTACCTCTGTTTCAAGATAACACGGCATTTTTGCTTCATGTTCAGGCACGATTTGTTTTGAAAATTATAGTTCCCACCAGGTGCGGACACCGGCCTGAAAAGGTAGCTTTTCAGCCGGTTTGAAAATGCATTGACAAATAGACAGATCATTCCTCAATCTGGTCTTT
>JAAYYM010000590.1 GCA_012515365.1 Clostridia bacterium | reverse complement strand
TGCCGCTTATGAAGCAAAAAAAAATGAATGGATTGCCACTCTTCCTTTTGGTTATGCTGATGGCTGGCAGAGAAGGTATGGTCAGGGTTATGCTTTAGTGGATGGGAAAAGATGTCCTTTTGTTGGCAGAGTTTGTATGGATCAATGCATGATAAGTTTGCCTGAATACTATCCCGAGGGAACAAAGGTTACTCTGGTAGGGGAAAGTGGACAAGAAAGAATCAGCTTAGAATCTATTGCGGATGAAGTGGATACGATTGCTTATGAAATTGCCTGCCTGTTCACTGATAGACTGCCGAGGAAGTATTCTTCTTAAATACTTTTATTTCTTGACTTAATGCCAGCAGATTGATAAGGTTACCCTATAATTCAATAGATAATAAGCAATGTAATGAAGAGGTTGCAGATACAAAGAGTAGTGTATCAAAAGGTGTATCTGCCGAAATGTTGAAAGGCATTGGGGTTATGCTGAATAAGTATAACACTGCCTCTAAAGGATGCCCATTCTTTAGAGGAGAGCTTTTTACATTGGGGCAGAAGGAAATAATACATTAAACACTAGGAGACCTTTTATTCTCTTAGTGTTTTTCATTTTAAATGATAGAAAGTGAGGGAACGCTTTTGCTGTTAGGAACGAGCGAGATAAAAAATAATGAGCTGTATATCGGTGGTGTATCAGTTTCTGACTTGAAAGAAAAATTCGGCACTCCCCTCTATATTATAGACCAGGCAGATTTAGAAGATAGAATGGAAACATTTGTCACACAATTTAAATCTGACCAGTTTGAGACTCATATTTCATATGCGTCCAAAGCCTTTACTAATCTGTATATGGCAGGACTTTGTAAGAAACATGGGCTGCATATAGATGTCGTGTCTGGCGGTGAACTATTTGTCGCATTAGAAGCAGGTATGGATCCGGCTCATATTTATTTCCATGGAAATAATAAAACAGCTGATGAAATCCAATATGCATTATCTGCAGGTGTAGGGACTTTTGTTATTGATAATATTCAGGAACTTCGCTGGTTAAATCAATTGACAAAAGAAATGGAAAAACAGACACAAGCGCTGCTTCGTATTAATCCTGGAATTGAAGCTTCTACTCATAAATATATCCAAACCACAACAAATGATTCAAAGTTTGGAATTAGTACAGATGATGAAAAGATTCATGATATGATTCAATCATTGATTGATGCTCCTCATATCGATTTTAGGGGTTTTCACTGTCACGTGGGCTCGCAAGTGACAGAGGAAAAATATTTTTTCCAAGAGGCAGAAGCTATTGTTTCTTTTACATCAACTATCTCTAAGCGTTATGATATAGATATTAAAGAAATAAATTTAGGTGGAGGATTTGGGGTTCAACATACACCGGAATCACCTTCTATTGATTTTGAAAGCTTTTTAACGCGTTATATAGATGTCATCGAAGCAACATTACAAAAATATAAAATCAAACCCGAGGTTATCAGCATTGAGCCGGGTCGCTCGATGATCAATAATTCTGGCTATACTTTATATTCAGTAGGTCATGTCAAGCACACCCTGGAAGGTCTGCCTTTAATCTTTGTTGACGGAGGGATGAGTGATAACCCACGTCCATCGCTATATGAAGCGGAGTATCATGCCTATCTAGCGAACAAGATGGAAAATCAGGTAAGTGAAAACTATCGAGTCGCAGGTAAATTATGTGAATCGGGAGATGTACTGATTCAATCGATAGAGCTCCCTGCTGCTGAGTCAGGAGACCTCTTGATTATACCAGCATCAGGAGCTTATACTTATTCAATGAGTTCAAACTACAACCTCATGCCTCGTCCTGGAGTGGTCTTCGTGAAAGAGGGTCAAGTGGTTGAAGCAGTCAAGCGTCAGTCTTATCAAGATTTAATAGTTAATCAAAGACATTATTCAAATTAAGAAAGGGGACATTTAAATGTCAGAAGTAAATGTAGCGGTTGTGGGAGTAACAGGGATGGTTGGTCAAACCATTTTAGAAATTTTAGAAGAGCGTAATTTTCCGATTGCAAACTTAATTCCATTAGCATCAGCTCGTTCAGCTGGTGAAGAAATCGAATTCAACGGTAAGAATTATACAATTCAAGAATTAAAAGAAACAACATTTGATGAGAACGAGATTGATATTACCTTTTTTGCAGGTGGCGGGTCAGTTTCTGAAAAGTTTATCCCGATTGCAACGAAAAAGGGAGTTTATGCAATAGATAACTCTTCTCACTTCCGAATGGATGAAGATGTTCCTTTGGTAGTACCGGAGGTTAATGCACAAGCCATCCAATCTGATGACAAGATTCTTTCTAACCCAAACTGCTCGACTATCCAAGCGATGGTAGTCTTAAAACCATTATTAGATGAATTTGGAATCAAACGTGTAGTATACAATACTTACCAATCTGTT
>JAAYYM010000589.1 GCA_012515365.1 Clostridia bacterium | reverse complement strand
CTGTTGTTAATTGCATTCATTCCCTGCTTATCAGAGATATATGTACCGCCGGCTTGGGTTGCACCGCCCAATGAACTGTCATATAGTATGATAGCAGTTCCGGTTGGTGGCTGTATGGTTAATTTCACATCATATAATCCGCCGCTTGCCGTTGTTGTATTTTCAAAATATTCAAGGGTGTCTGCACTCATAAAAAAAGTCGTTGTATTGGAATTACTATTCTTAATCGTAAGTGATTGTGACTTTTCTTCACCCGGAGCCATGCCTTCAAATGCATCACCCATATCTGTCGTTCCGTTATATACTAACTTGTTATCGTTTGTAAACTCAACTGTCGTTGATGCGTATGCGGTTGTTGTCATCGCAACCATAAATGCAGTTGTCATTCCAATCATCCAAATTTTTTTCTTCATTCTGACTCCTTCTGCCGTCATTCTGCAATCGATATGATTTCACCAAGATTATTTACGGAAACGCTGATGCCCCATGCAGAAGAAATTGCATCAACTCCGTCAATTACCTGTACTGCATCTGCATCGATATCCAATAAAATGGATTTATCTGCATATTTATTACCCAGTGATTCATCTATCTTAATACTGTTTAAGAAAGGCGTTGTAGATTCGCCGGGTTTTATCGGCACTTTATAATAAAGAACTGTTTCTTCGTTTGTGGAAGCAACCGTAGACAGATACCAATTAGGATCTTGACTGATTCCTAAGATAATCTGATCCAGTTGCTCCAACGAAGAATCCTTTATAAAAATTTTATTCTGAGAGTCAGACATTTCACCCCATGTCTTATAAATTGTAACTCTTACATATGTATCATATCCGGTGTCTGTTGTCTTGGTATTCTTAATCACAAGATTTTTTGAAACAGTTTCACCCGGTACTTTTGTTTTTACTATAATTTCTCCGTCAATTGCTTCTGTGTTATCTTCGTATATTCCGATTCCAAGATCTTTTGTCGTAATGTCGCTTGTCGCCTGACCACTTTATGATGTACGAATCAATGCCAATGATCCACCGATTATTGTGGTCACCACCAATGCGCCTGCTATTCCCATTAAGATTAATTTCTTTTTCACTGATTTAATCTCCTTGTTTTCCTCGATTTACCGACAAACAGTTTCCCCGATACTATTATGTATTATAAAAAGCAACTGTCACACAGAAGTCACACGAAACGAAATAAATGCTTTTGCTTGTGTTTTTGTTCATTTTCTTCTATTATATATGAAGACGATGGGAGAGTGAAAGATGACTCAAAAACGAATTACTTATTTTGATATGGCAAAAGGGCTTGGTATCATTCTTGTGGTACTTGGTCACATAGAATATATCAGTGAAGAACTGCGGGCATGGATTTCTTCTTTCCATATGCCTCTCTTTTTTATCATTGCCGGAATGTTGATTTGCTATAAAGATGAAACCGGGCAGGATTTGAAGACACTGTTTCAAAAGAAATTTCGAGGAATCATAGTTCCTTATTTCTGGTTTAGTATCATTTATACACTTATTGATGTTCTGAATCTTCTTCTTCACAAAATTGATTTGCATACATTTATAAAAAATATATGTGAAGCCGTTACCTTCTACGGTTCTTCTGTATTATGGTTTCTTCCTGCATTATTCTTAAGTGAAATGGGCTTCCTCTTCTTTACAAAGAAGTTACCTCGTGTTCTTTCTGTCCTGATTGTATTGGCACTGGCACCGCTTGCTTATCTGGGGCAACTCTATATCAGCAGTATCTATACTGTTTATGAGAGTTCTCTTTTAATTACAACACTCATTAATTTTGTTCGTGTCTTCTTACGTGCTGCTATTGCAATGTCCTTTGTCGGTATTGCATATTATAGTTTTTTCTTATTCAAAAAGAATGAGACATTTTCATGGAAGGAACTT
>JAAYYM010000588.1 GCA_012515365.1 Clostridia bacterium | reverse complement strand
CTGTTGTTACATTCAGAAACGATTTGACACTCTTAGCATTCCGTACTGCTTCAAGCAGATTGACAGTCCCCATGACGTTGACCTCATAGGTATATAACGGATTACGATAGGACTCTCTTACAAGCGGCTGAGCTGCCATATGTATGATGATTTCCGGTTCTTCTTTCTGTATGACATCAGACAGCACTTTTAAATCACGAATATCAGCCAGATAAGATTTGATCCGGCTGCTCAGGCCACTCAGCTCAAACAGATTCGGCTCTGTGGGCGGTGAAAGGGAATATCCGATCACTTTTGCACCTGCCATATTTAATACATGACACATCCAGGCTCCCTTAAAGCCTGTGTGACCTGTAATCATTATTTTCTTTCCACGGTAAAAATCCAACAATTCTCGATTCATTTTCTACCTCCATTTACCACCGTTTATCATAACATACCCACATGAAATTGTCATTGTTTTACTTCTTCACCAAGTTCATTTTCCTTTACTGTCATGCTGCCTGCAAGTAATACCCCATAACAGATCCAGTTCAGTGGATTCGTAAAATATCCACCTGGGATCTGATAGATTACAATAAAGCTGAACAACATAAGCATAGATTTCTTTCCGCTTATAATGGTCTTCTTTCCTAAATAGAAAACACCTGACAGCACTGATAAAATAGCTAAAACACCGCCCTCTGCAAAAAAGTAAAGGAATGAATTTGGAAACCAGTTATCCCATCCAAGCAGCGCTCCCATCCACCTTCTGGTAGACTCTGCATTGAAATTCCCCGGTCCCACACCGACGAAATGAGTCCCGCAAAGAATCGGGCCAATCGCTTTAAGCGGCATGAGGAGCCTCCATGTAGTGGAGCTGTCCGCATTGACCTTGCCACTAAGGATTAAGCGGATCCTCATCGTAATTGGCAGATCAATCAGAAACACAAACAGCAGTGCCATGACGCCAAGAACAGCAAACGCTGCCAGCCACCAAAAGTTCTTTTTGGTAACAGCTTCTTTAACAGCGTGATATAGCAGGACAATACCGATTGCACCTGCAAGAGAAACCATTCCACCCATTCCCGCTGAAAGGTACATATCAGTCAAAAAAATCAGGGCACATGGTACATAAGTCCATGAAAATCCGTCCTTTTCAAATAAATAATATAATAATATCAAAAGCAGGGCAGCACACATAGAAAGTTCACTAGGCTCCATATAAAAAAGCTGCAACCTGGTTTCATAAAATCCATTTTCTATATCATTCATTTTCCATAACGGAGCCCGTACCAGGCATAAAGCAACTACGGTTTCAACCAGATGAATAGCAGCGGCAAAATAGACAAACTGTTTCAGCTTGCACTGATGAAAGTACTGCATGGTTCCAAACATTAGGATCAGACATAATGCAATTTTCCCAATCGAAACCACCGAGCCTTTTAAGGAAGGCTGCAGACCGGAAAACAAAAGACTCGTCAGTGTGATTACAAGCATCACTCCAAGAAGCAATGCTCCGGGCTTCACATATTTCTTATAATTTTTTGATATAAACAAAAATACGGCAACTATGATTGCCATAAAATAATACCAATCTAAGTTTCCGTCTCTAAAAATATATCTTGTTGTATAGATCAATGCCTGTATAAATTCCACGTCACACCATCCTGCCTGTATATTGTAAAGTATTCCAATTCATGTTAGAATCAAAGTGCACATTCATTGTTAATTATACTATACTCAAACAGACATGTAAAGGAAGCCCATTATCATGAATATTATGTTTCTGATCTTTTCCTATCATACCGGCGGCATCGAGCGCCTTCTCATTGACATGACAAATACGCTTGTCAAAAAGGGGGAATCTGTTTCTGTATGTATTATTAATGATACTTATGACAAGGAGCTTCTTTCTTTCTATCATAGTGAAGTGGACATTCTATATTTAAACAGACCTGTCAACACGGGAAGTCGTCTGAACTATATGATGGAATTCGCCTCATTGGTCAACATAAAGAACATTGATGTGCTCCATTGTCAGGATGTCAACTGTGTCATTTTCGCATCCATTGCAAAATTTTCACGACCATCGATGAAAATTTTTGATACTGTTCATGATACATTTGCATTTGGAGAATACTCTGCATTTAAAATCTTTTTTGAGAAAAGACTATGTCATTGCGTCATCAGTATCTCTGAATCCGTAAAAAAAACCATCCTGAAAAGAGGCGTTCCGGAGAAGAAAATCCGAGTTGTTTACAATGCCATTGATACAAAACGCTTTCCTCTGCATCATAAAGCAGGGGCTTTCCATAATCCACCTGTTTTAGGTATGGTGGCAAGAATCGCACCAAAGCTTAAGGGACAGGATATCCTGATAGAAGCATTGGCACTGCTAAGTGATGAATTCCCTACTCTTGAATGTCGTTTTGCAGGAGCTCCGGCTAAGGATGATGAAGCAGATTATCAGAGTCTTTTGCAGCTCGTTGATCATTATGGATTGTCAAAAAGAGTCGCTTTTCTTGGTGACATAAAAAATGTCTCCGATTTTCTCAGAGACATTGATATCTTCATTCTTCCCTCTCGCAAAGAGGGGTTTGGTATTTCATTAATCGAAGCCATGTCAACAGGTCTTCCTTGTATTGCAAGTGACAATGAAGGTCCGGCAGAAATCATCACTGATCAGACACTTGGACTTCTCTTCTCCTGTGAAAGCGCACAGGCTCTTGCCGATG
>JAAYYM010000587.1 GCA_012515365.1 Clostridia bacterium | reverse complement strand
TCGGATCAAGACCGGATCCAATTTCCATAACAGCCCTAAGACCGTAATAAAGAGCGCATTTGACAGACAGCCTGCGGTCACAGAAATAATAACAGTTGCTATGTTATCCTTTAATGCGCGCAGCTGCCGATAAAGTGGCACAGCAAGGCAAATCGTAGCTGGCTGTATAAAGTAAGTCAGATATTTCGCGCCCTCGTCATATGCTTTATAATCAATCTGAAACAAAAGAAGGACTGCTATTATCATAACAGTTGATATTAATAATGGATTCAAGATGGTAATTGGCCATTTACGGTGAATAATGACTGCTATCCAGTAGCAGACAAGACTCAGTGCAATACCAAAATAAACTGAATCAAAAACGACGTCTTTCATTTCTGCTTCCCCTTTCTGGCTCTGTGACGAATCAGGAATTGAGCTGTACGCCCCGTCACAGTCATGACCAATGCGGTAGAAAAGAGTGCAATCACTACCAAAGCAAGGATACTTCCCTTGACTTGAAGATAGGACTCTATGATACCGACATTAGGGGATAGAAACGTAATCGGCATGATCAGCAGCAGATATCCTGCTGCTTCCTGTATCTGTTCCAATTTAATGATGCCAATACACAGACAGATGAATAATAAGATCAGTCCGTACATACTTGCCGGAACAGGTAGCGGCAGCAAGACATTCAGTGCATCCCCAATAAAACTAAATAAAAAAATAATTGCAAGCTGTTTCAAATACTTCATTTGTGTCAATCCATTCTATTTACATATTTCAAAAATAAACTCTGCTGCTTCCTGAATGGCAAGATATGATTTTTTAAACGGTGCCATCTGGAACACATGCCACATTCCCTCATAAATACTCATTCTCGTCAAGACTTTATGAAGAAGCAGTCTTTGATATAATCGGGTCGAATCATCTAACAATACCTCATTTTCACCTACCTGAATGTACGTCGGCGGAAAGCCGCCAAAATCAGCATATAGTGGTGATAATTCCGGTGAATCCAGCTTTTGTCCATCCGCATAAAGCTGAATCACATTATTCAGATAAGCTTCACAAAGAATCGGATCTGCTTCTGCTCGTAGTTTGATTGATTTTCCTGAATTTGTCATATCGGTCCACGGAGATAACAGGATCAGCCCTTTCGGTAAGATACGCTGTTTGGATTTGATATAGAGCAATAGCTCTAATGCAAGATTTCCCCCGGCACTGTCTCCGGCAACAATGATATTTTCTGCACCATATCCCTGATACGTCAGGTAATCCCAGACACTGACCACATCCTCAATGGCCGCTGGGAAAGGATGCTCTGGTGCCAGTCTGTAATCAAATGATAATGTCGGCATTGAGGTAGCCTCCACAAGCTTTGAAATCACACTGCGGGCATATTTCTTACTCCCCGCTACATAGCCTCCGCCATGACAATAAAGAATGACAGGCTGATATCGGTGTGAATGACGTAATCTGGTCCATTCCGCTGAGATATCCCCGATCTGGATTTCTTCAAACTCCACATCCTTACTTGCGCCAAGCAATACTCCATAATTATCCTGCATATGTCTTTGCTTTGGAATATCCACTTTTTCAACAGTGGCATGCATCTTCTTAATGATTGCCATTACGTTTTGGTTTGACACTTTATCATTGATTCGGTCAGTCACTTTATCCGTCACTTTATCTACCAGTTTTTCTAAATGTAACTCATTATTTTCCATAACCATCCTCCGGTTAACATGATGCTTTTATCATTCTATCACAAATGATTGCCATTTTGCATCTTTTTTACTATACTATAAACAGGTAATTGCAAAACAATTTTATTCGTGGAGTAATTTTATGGAAGGAATATATCTATGACACCCGAGCGCACAAGAAAGACCTGGTACAAACTGGACTTATCAGCAAATGTCTATCCCACTCTACAGAGAAGAACCTTCTCTTCTGTTTATCGACTTTCTGTTCTACTAAAAGAAAAGATACAACCGGATATTTTGCAGCAGGCTCTAAATCACATCATGCCTCGCTTTCCATCCTTTAAGGTAGCGCTTCGTAAAGGGTTCTTTTGGCGGTATCTCGAGCCCAATAACAGAAAGGGACCATTCGTCACACCTGATATCAGTAATCCGTGCATGCCAATGTCTTTTAAATTAAATAATCGATATCTAATCCGTGTATATTATTATGAAAACAGAATTTCTTTTGAGTCGCACCACTCTCTTGCCGATGGAAATGGCGGTATGTTTTTGTTGATGACTCTGACTGCTCAGTATCTGCGTTTATTAGGGCACGAAATCAGTACCGGCGGATATGTGCTTGATCTGAACGATGAACCAAAGCCAGGTGAAATCGAGGATTCTTATATGAAATACGCAACTTCAAAGGTGCATCGTTCTCGTAGCCAGGAACGTGCCTACCGCGTGCGTGGAACTGCTGAGCCATTTTATACCCTGAATATCATATGTGGCATTATGTCAACCGCAAAAGTAAAGGCAATTGCCAAACAATATGGTGCCTCTATCACAGAATATCTCAATGCTGTTCTTCTTTATGCATTATTGCAAAAACAGGCATCAGAGCACCCATTCCGGCTGCGTCCGGTAAAGCTGGCCATGCCCGTAAACTTAAGGCAGTTCTTTCCGTCGATTACCCTGCGTAATTTCATCTCTATGGTCTACCCGGCAATTGATCCGCGTCTTGGGGACTATACGTTTGAAGAAATCATTCGGCAGGTACACTATTACATGCGTTATTATATCAATGAAAAATTTTTGAATGGTGATATCACAACAAATGCAGCGGCGCAGACGAATCCGATCGGCCGTATGTTTCCGCTGTTCATCAAGGATTTTGTCATTCGATCCTTTTATACGCGTGTACAAGATCGACAGTCCTCTGCCGGACTTACAAATATGGGAAAGCTTCAGGTTTTGCCTGAAATGGTACCACTGATCGAACGTTTTGATATTTATATGGGACAGCCCTTTTCTGCACGAACCAACTGTGCAATTATCAGTTT